>NZ_JBOZPB010000011.1:0-119889 GCF_050848685.1 Shewanella sp. MF08487 | reverse complement strand
AAGACGGCTTCATCTTTAAATGCCTGCGGATAACTCTTATGTGATTTTTTTAAACTCATATAGACCTCTTAATTTATTGACCATACTGTCTCAAAATTAAGTGTCCGATGGGATTAGACCAGAACATATTTACCGTACGCAAATTTAAGAATTTGTGTTTGCATACGCTGCATTCTCAAACCGCAATCTTAATTTAAACTGAAAAAACCACTAAAATATTCAGATAAGAGCGTAAAATAAAGTCCATACACAACACAAGGAAAAGCCATGCCTAACAGTAAAGTCACTCGCATAGAAATAAAATCCTATGCCGTATGGGATAAACCCACCCGCTTATTTCATTGGGTCAACGTCATTCTCGTACTCGCACTTGTTTTAGTGGGAGGCATCATGATGTATCGCTCTGAATTGGGTATAACGGAGTTAACGGGTAAAATTGGCTTAAAAACGTTACATGTATGCATTGGTTATGCATTTGCATTAAATCTTCTTGTGCGCCTTGTGTGGGGTTTTGTCGGTAATAAATATGCGCGTTTTAGCCATATATTGCCTAATGTAAAAACAAAAAGTGACTTAATGCTCTACAAGTCCGAACTCGCAGCAGGTAAAAACCCGCAGTATTTAGGTCATAATCCAAAGGGGAAATTTGCTGTACTGGCGATTATGCTGTTACTAGTCACGATAATGCTAACGGGGCTTTTTCGGGCTGGCACCGATATTTACTATCCACCATTAGGCAGTGCGATACAAAGCTATCTTGCGGAGTCAAATGTCGACCCAGAGAGTTTACAACCCTACGATGAAACTGGGGTTGATGTCGAAAAAGCCGCGACGATAAAACCGTTCAAAGGATTGGCTGGTGAAGTTCACGTCTATGCAGTGTACTTACTATTACTGCTCATTTTATTACACATTTTCGCCGTGATTTATACTGAGGTTAAACGTCAACCTGGGATTATTTCAGCCATGTTTTCAGGTAAAAAAATAATTCAAGGCCAACCCAAAGACGAGTGACTTTATAAGTGTTTGGTAGTTAAAACAAATAACGCCAGCAAATTGCTGGCGTTATTATATCGACTTGAAGGCATACACCAATGTATTTGGTATTGACTATTTCAAGTTATTTTTTCAGGGTAGACCCTGAAGTACGACCATCATCGTGACAGCTTTCACACGTAGGTTTATCACCCACGTTCATGTCATGAACCGCATGACAGTCAGCACAGACTAAATTACCGTCATGTGGCTTATGCACCGCATCCATTTCAGCAAGAGAACCGTGACAGCTTTGGCACTGTTCAAATTCAAAGGCACCATCCGCAGAAGGTGTACCATCTTTATGACAACTTTCACATCCACCTGATTCCGCATGAAAATCAGACAGTTTTTGATCTGCAGCAAATGCAGTTGGCGACAGCGCTAGCGCTGCGAGACTTGCACCGAAAAGCGCACTTAATAGTTTTTTGCTCACAATAGTATCCTCCAATGGCGATTGTCAGTGGAAATTCTTGTCAGGGTGACTTCCATCTCGCAACCAAAAGTAAATAGCACGACTCGATATAACTTAGTTAAGGATGTAAAAATAAGCAACCCATTACTAAGCCACATCAGTTTATCAATATGCTTAAGATTAAAATGTGCGCTATATCATGTAACCACATGCTTACATAAGGATTTTACACTTATACAACCTTATAACGTACAGAATGTAAACCATTATTATGATTAAGGTTAAAATAAATACCGTTAATCCAAAAATAAAAATCGCCACAAGCGAAATGAAAACATGGAAGCAATAAATGTAATGACGAGAAAATACACCTGCTGATGCTTGATGGGATATTTTAAAGCTCAACGATACAACACGCCCCAGGCACTTATTTTAAGTACCAAGAAGAGTTCAAAACCATATTTACTGAATTTATTCAGCTGGGACAAGAAAGTTAATAACCCTATCAATGGAGAGCTATTAATAACTGACACCCAATGGCTGATTCGTTTCGACTTCTGTTTTAGGCCAAGCGTTAATCACGGCTTTAACTAATGAGGCTAATGGAATTGCAAAAAATACTCCCCAAACGCCCCATAAACCACCAAAAACTAAAACGGCCGCTATGATGATCACCGGATGTAAATCCACCGCATCGGAAAATAAAAGAGGCACCAGTAAGTTACCGTCTAGCCCCTGAATAATGCCATAGCCCAACATTAAATAGCCAAATTCAGAACTAAAACCCCACTGAAAAAATGCCACTAAAGTGATAGGCAACGTCACCAATGTTGCACCAACGTAGGGGATCAATACCGATAAACCGGTTAACACACTTAATAAAACCGAATATCTCAGTCCCATTAAAGCAAACAGAATATAAGTTGCGACACCAACAACCACTATTTCAATCACTTTGCCACGGATGTAATTAAAGATTTGTTGATGCATCTCAAACCAAACTTTGCGCGCTAACTGGCGGTTGGCGGGGAAAAACCGTTTGCTACCATTGATTAATTGGTGTTTATCTTTTAAAAAGAAAAACACTAATAACGGCACTAAAATTGCGTATACCATCAACACTAATAAAGAGGCGGAGTAACCAATTAACTGCTTAGCAATATCTAATACATGCTGGGTATCGAGCAATTTTTTCAGCTCTCCCACCATCAGATTTAACTGTTCTGGATTGATAAATTGCGGATATTGATTGATCAGTGTTTGTATCGTCTGCATTCCTTTGTCTATCATGCTCGGTAAATCAGCAATTAAGCTCGCTCCCTGGCGCCACACACTCGGGATTAAACCAAACGTTAATAACACCACAATCCCTAAAAACAACACAATCACTAAAGAGGCCCCAGCGGTACGATTAATACCCAACTTAAGCATTTGGGTAACCGGCCAATCCAATAAAAAAGCCAACACCAGTGCAACTAATAAAGGTGCAAGTAAACCGGCGGCAAAATAAAGTACCAGCGCGAAACCCACAAGAATTGCCATTAAAGTCACCGCTTGAGGATCACTAAAGCGTTCTTTATACCAACGAGAAAAAACAGTAAACATGGAGGATTCCAATAGTGATAACGGGCTTAAGCTTCTTAAGCGCTCAAGAAAATGGATTACAGTATTGTGTAAAGCTTTTTAAGCCTCACTATAACACCTCACTGCCTCACGCTAATAATGAATAAGGTTGTTTAAGTAGCACTTTGCCACGTTAAGTACTGCATCGACGCGGATAAATTTAAACAACAAAGTTTAAATTTATCCTAGATATGGATCAACTTTGGTGATCATCAAGGCTAACAGACTCGCATCATTACGCAACTCTTCGACAACGTGACCTTGTTTTTTTAAATATTGGGGAACATCTCGCCGCGAACCTGAGTCAGAGAGTAAGATATGCAATTGCTCACCGTCTCGCATTGGCTTCAATGCCAGCTTGATTTTCACTAAAGGGACTGGGCAACGAAATAGTGTTAAATCAATAAAAATCATAATGAACTTGCTATAGATGAACTTGGGCTATTATCCTAAGTCGCCACTCAAACTACAAGCTCAGTGCAACCTCTTTGCCTTGTAGCAAAGATAATTAGAAAATATAAAGGATCCGCTTGCGTAACTTGACTTTTTTGACTCAATTAAAACCTTTTGTTGCAGGCGCACTTTCTTTGATGCTATTGACATTCGCCGCCAAAAGTTTTGCGAACAACGACTTACCAGACTTAGGCACAGCCGCCGTCAATACCTTCAGCCTTGAGAAAGAAATGGTTTATGGTGATGCCTATATGCGCGTCATTCGTTCCTCGGCGCCAATGTTAAACGATCCCGTATTGAGCCAATACCTTACCGAATTAGGTAATAAACTGGTCGCACATGCCACGGGAGTGAAAACCCCCTTTTATTTCTTCTTGTTACAAAACGATGAAATCAACGCCTTTGCCTTTTTTGGCGGCCATGTGGCCGTTCACACGGGATTATTTCTCAATGCCGATAATGAAAGTGAACTGGCCTCAGTGTTGGGTCACGAAATTACCCACGTTACCCAACGCCATCTTGCCCGCTCGCTCGAAGCACAGCAGAAAAGTAATCCTGCGACGATTGCAGGTTTACTCGGCGCAATTTTATTAACCATCGCGGTACCACAAGCGGGTATGGCTGCGCTAGCAACAACACAAGCGATGTCGACACAATCAAGAATTAACTATACTCGTTTGCATGAAAAAGAAGCCGATCGTATCGGGATGCAAATTTTGGTAGATGCGGGTTTTGACCCCAATGCCTCTGCGGATTTTTTTGGTAAATTAGCCAGTCGTTATCGCTTTACCACGACCCCGCCGCAAATGCTGCTAACTCACCCATTACCAGAGTCACGGATCACCGAGGCCCGAAACCGCGCGGAACAATACTCTAAACGCTATGTCCCAGACCATCTTAACTTCCAACTGGCGAAAGCACGTATTCAAGTACGTTTTTCTAGCTACAGCGACGAAGCCGTATTGAGCATGTTTGAAAGGCAGTTGAACAAACAAACCTATAGCTTTAAAGAAGCCGCACTCTATGGCAAAGCACTAGCATTATTTAGATTAAAAAAGTTTGATGAGTCCGAGAAAATTATTGACAGTTTATTAAAAATTGATGACAACAATCTGTTTTATATCGATACTAAATCCGACTTATTCATCGAACGTAAAGACTATAAGAACGCGATTACAATGCTCGAGGCTCAGCGCAGAATCAAGCCAACGTCTCAAGTTATTAACGCTAACTTAGCCAACATTTATATCGAAGCTGATCAGGCATCCAAAGCAATCCCTTTGCTGGAGGATATGATTTTCCTTGATAAACAGAATGAATTGCCTTACCAATTGTTAGCCACTGTCTATAAAAAAACCGGTAATCAAGCTTTGGAATATTTCTCTACTGCTGAGTTAATGGCATTAGGGGCAAACTACAAAGGTGCAATTGATCAATTAAATTTTGCTTATCGTGCATCTGAAAGTAATCCATTACAGCTCGCGCGGATTGAAGCACGGATCCGCCAATTCAAAATTGCCGACAAACAGATGGATGCCCTTAAATAAGTCACTAAAGTTAGTTCGCTGAATAAAAGCGGCTCTAATACAATCTGCGCCCCGAACACTCTGACGGGGCGTTGTTTTTTCTGTTATTATTCGGCCATTGTTATTTCAGCCCGTATTGAGCCTCTATCACTATGACCCAAGCGACGATTTACCATAACCCGCGTTGTTCAAAAAGCCGCGAAACCTTAGCCCTACTGGAGCAGCAAGGTTGTGATATTAGCGTGGTGGAATATTTAAAAAATCCGCCAACGGCTAAAGAAATCGGCGATATTTTGTCTAAATTAGGCCTTAGTGCACGTGAATTAATGCGCACTAAGGAAACTGAATATCAAACCTTGGGGCTTGCCGATACCTCGCTGACGGAAATACAGCTGATTGAAGCCATGGTGAACACGCCTAAGCTGATTGAGCGTCCTATTGTGCTTGCCAATCAACGCGCTGTTATTGGCCGTCCTCCAGAGAATGTGCTCGCGATTCTTTAACCCACTCTTGCCGCTATTTTTAACCGTTAGGTAGACATAATGACGTCCAACGCTTTATTTACCCTTAGCCGTTTAGGCTACTTTGCATTAGTACTGCTGTTAGGCGGCTGGTTTGTTGGCCAAGGAATGAATGGTGAATACTCGTTACTATTTAGCCTATTATGGATAGTGCCATTATTACTGCCTGCAAAAGGGATTTTCCAAGGTAATCCTTATACCTTTGCGTGGGCAAGCTTTGTGCTGTGCTTGTATATGTTACATGCTTTGACACTGCTTTATGTCACCACCGATGCCTTTATTTTTGCCTTAATCGAAGTGTTATTGATTGGTGTACTGCTCATCGCGTTTCCCTTCTACGCACGTATCCGTGGGCGTGAACTGGGATTAGGCTTGAAGAAAAAATCTAAAGAATAACCTTTAACCTCAGTGACATTTCGATGCCGTTCTACCTTTGAGGGTAGAACGGCATTTTTATAGAACAACGCCAAACGCCATCAACTAGAACGATTTAAATATCTGCATCAGCGATGCTCCCGCCTTATTGACAACCTCTACTTTAATCGAGTAAAAACTAACATTCAATACACTTGGATTGCTTTTTTTGCAACTTATTGTCCATGCTATAGTCAGGTGTTAATCTTGAAGTACCGGTTTGTAAAGTGTTATCAGAAGTCTAATAGCACGACTGAGTTAACAATGGAGAATAGTGTCATGGGAATGTCGGTATCACAGAAAATGTTGGCATTAATGGCCTGTTCTAGCCTACTCACAGCATGCGGTGGGGGCGGAGAAGATAATAACGCTCCTAACAATGGTGGGACAACGCCACCATCGGCTTCATTACTGCGTTGCACTGATAATACTGCACCACTGATTATCACAACGTCCTCATCCATTCGCTTTCAAACTGAGTCAACTTATACCGCGGGTCAATCCAGTGCCATTATTGCCAATATACCCAATCGTGATAGCCAGAATTTAAGCTTTCGCTGGCAGCAAATAGATGGACAAAATATAGAATTAGTCAGCCAAAACAGCCCGGTATTAGCCTTTGATATTCCCGCAGCGGGTAGCTACCGTTTTAGCTTACATGTGACCGGTAGCAATATAGATCTCATGGGTGAAATTGCTATTAATGCCGATGCAACGTCTATAGAAGGGCTTAATGTTCGTCAAGACCATCAAGTGGTTGAAGGCAATAATATCAGCTTAAGGCTCGGACAACAGTCGGGATTAAGCGCTGCGAATATCTCTTGGTGCGTAGCATCTGGCCCAGATTTGATGGTTGATATTAGCGATCCGTTTAGGCCATTATTTACTGCGCCAGCGGTCACCCAAGATACGCTTACTCGACTCAAAGTGAACGCCAACATCAACGGAAATCAGCTCAACGATGATGTTTTTGTCCTGACAACGGCGGCACCTGCGATAAGCTCAAGCTATTTTGACACCCCAGTCGCGCGCACTCATGCCTATCGTGCGGCCTCACCTTACTCCAATGTATTAAGCAACTGTGTTTACTCCAATCAACTTAATGACAGCTGTACTATCAATCAGTTACCTTTAATAGGCCAAACATCAAATGATCTCAATCGTGAGACCATTCTTAATCGTGTGCTGGTTTCACACGATTGGATGGGTGATAACTTTGCCGCCTTTTTAACCCAGTTGGACCCTAACAGCGATTTTGCCCGCTTATTACAATCTGTTACTGCCGTCGTGATTAGCTATGATGTACGCCCTTCTTTCTATTGGGTCGTCACTGGAGCGATTTATCTTGACCCTAACGATTTATGGCTTACGCCAATCCAACGTGACACGATCAATGAAGCGCCTGATTATCGTAGTAATTTTGGTAATCAACTCAATTTTATGATGCCTTGGCGCTATGTAAAAAATAATCAATATGCCTCACTCAGTGTGCCAACTACCGTCAGAACATACCGAACATTAGCGCAAATTAATCCCGATCTGGCCTCTTTGCTATACCACGAACTCGCCCATGCCAATGACTTCTTTCCCCGCAGTGTACATAACTCATTAACAGGGCCGAGATTATTAGATGACTACCGCCGGCGTAATGCGAGCAAGAGCCTAATTTCAGATGAAGTTAGCAAAAGTTATCCATTGATGAGCACTGAAATGAGCGGGCTTGCCAATATCAGTTTTCTCGGCGGCGTGGCTAATAACCTACAAAAAGCCTACCAACCCTCAGATGTGAGCACTTTCTTTTCTACCGATATCGCTAGCGATTTCTATGCTTATTCCACTACCCGTGAAGATACCGCTATGTTGTTTGAAGAAGCGATGATGAGCTATCGCTATCAGATATTACGTGATATTGCCGTCACCAATAAACCGGCGGTATTAACCGCTGATACGCTGCTGATTGATTGGGGACAGAGAGGTAGAATTGCCGATGACAGCTTAGAAAACCGCGCGGCACTGGTGATTGATGAAATACTTCCTGAGCTTAATGGCATCAGCGTGATTGAAAGCCTACCCGAGCCTGTTGCCATGACACAAGGCCAAAACTGGCGTCAAGCACTTGCAATATCACCCGCCAATATACGGCTTAAAAGCTTAAATAATGCCGCCGTAAATGATATTGCACCACGTTTTGAGCCTGAACTTCGTTTAAGTGGCGACCGTCATCGTCACCCACAACAATAAATACTAATAGGATGATAAACCCAGTTCAGGACACCTACGATACTGGACACTGAACAATCAACACGTAAAAGGCGTCAACGTCGATCTTATCTATACATCTTGTGCTATCTAATCTCGCAACGAATCGCGCTTAGCGTACCTTAGCATTCACCCAAAAAATAAGGCTCAAACAAATGTTTGAGCCTTATTTGCACGCTAATAACTTAATCAATAGCGCGACTTTGAGTCAGCTTCGTTTAGCTCGCTTTTAATGCAGCTATACGTTTTTCTAATGGAGGATGACTCATCATCATTTCCGCCATTGAACGCTTACCGTTAATACCAAAGGCAGACATTTGTGCTGGCATTGCCGTGCTTTCTGGACCTTGGCGTAAACGCTCAAGTGCAGCAATCATTTTACCTTTACCCGCTAAACGTGCAGCGCCTTCATCGGCTTTGTACTCACGAACACGTGAGAAGTAAGCAACGATGATTGAAGCCAAGATACCAAATAACATATCCAGTACGAAAACAACGGCCATGTAAGCGAACATACCCAGACCTGCGCCTTCTTCATCATTACTCGATACGAAGTTGTTGATAAAGCCTGCAACTACACGAGCAGCGAAGATCACGAATGTATTCACAACACCTTGGATCAGTGTCAGGGTCACCATATCACCGTTGGCAACATGACTCACTTCGTGGGCCAGTACGCCTTCGATTTCATCTTGACTCATGCCGTATAACAAACCCGTACTCACAGCCACTAATGAATTATCTTTACTTGGGCCGGTGGCGAACGCATTCATATCGGGTGATTGATAAATAGCCACTTCAGGCATTTTAATCCCAGCTTGTTTAGCTTGACGGGCAACCGTCTCCACTAACCAACGTTCAGTACTATCGCGTGGAGTCGTGATGACTTCACAACCCATGGTTTTTTTCGCCATCCATTTTGAAATGGCTAAGCTGATAAAGGCCCCACCGAATCCAAAAATGGCAGCGAACACCAGCAGTCCACCCATAGTCGACGTGTTCACGCCTAGAATAGACATCACAATTGAGGCGACTAACAACACGGCTAGGTTAGTCGCAATCAATAAAAATATACGCTTCATTTCAGCTCCTTTAGGGCAATAATGTGCCATTTAACTTTGTTCAAAGACATAATATGTCAAAATGATTGAAATTCAAGTGCTAACGAATAAAAAGTGCTTAAATTAGCTTACCTTATACTGATAAAGACAACGTTTTTTGATGGTTTGTGAGTCTAGGGATATTTTATTAATCAAAACTTAAATCTAACGGCGATAAGGGTTACAGACGAATTTTGCTTTATTTCTCTATATTTATCACGATTAATCTTTGTTAACATGCCCGTACACTCGAATCTTTTGAGATATAAAAATGACCATTAATGCCCTACTGCTCAGCAGTTCTCGTGTCGGTGATACGCCTTATCTTGCGCACGCGATCCCTTTTATTAAACCGTTAACGACGCAAGCACAAAAGTGGATTTTTATCCCCTATGCAGGTGTCAGTATGAGTTATAACACTTACCTAGCGTCTGTCGTTACTGGGCTAAGTGAACTTCAACTCGATATCAGCGGTATACATCAGCACCCAGATCCGCGTCAGGCAATAAAAAACGCCGATGGGATATTAGTAGGTGGTGGTAATACTTTCCATCTATTACATCAATTGTATCATTATGACCTAGTAGAGCTTATTCGTGAACAAGTCGCTCAAGGTAAACCCTACATCGGCTGGAGCGCAGGCTCTAACGTCTCAGGACTAAGCATTAGAACCACAAATGACATGCCTATTATAGAGCCGCCGTCATTCAACGGGTTAAACATTGTTCCGTTTCAACTAAACCCACATTATTCTAATTACCTTGCGCCAGGTCATAATGGTGAAACCCGTGCCCAACGGCTCTTAGAGTTCACAAAGGTCGATCCTATAACGCCAGTCGTTGGCCTCGTTGAAGGCTCAGCATTATGGCGCCAAGGAGACACATTATCACTATTAGGCAATCAGTCTGCCTATTTGTTCTGTGGTGAGCAGCAAGAAATACCAATACCTGCGGGCACTGATTTATCACACTTACTCCGATAATTGTACTCAGATAATGGCTCTTAAATAATCGATTTTTCAAGTTAACTCCACTCAATTAGTCATTAGAACATGATGCATTATTAATCCATGCTAGCAACAGGCAGCGTCGGTGAATAAGGCGTTATCAGGGATATAATTGAGGGGATAAGCGCCATAGATACCTTTATGTCACATATTTGATAGCTCCAAAGTAGCATTATCAGTAATTTATATTACAAATATCTGTATACATAGGTAAAATTGATTTCAGACCTCAGTAAGTTGCCCTCACTTCTGAGGCGTTAATAAGATATAAGTTATTAATATTTAAAGATTAGGTTGACTGAAGCATATTACATTATGCCTATGACTCAGCGTCATTTTAGTAAGGAGTTTCCATTTTGCGACTGAATCTTGTGATGAATTACCCTACCGGTTATCCGGCATTACTGAAAAAATTACCTTTTGTCATTCTGACCGCCTTTGTTGCTGTTGTCGGGATCAATAACGTCAATGCCGCCACTACACAGGCGGCACCTAGCACAGAGAAAAAAACAGAAAAAAAGGTAGAGAAATTCTCCCACGATACGGTTATCGCACTGGCAGAACAACTCTCACAAAAACCATTCAAAGAAGCTAAAAAAGCACCAAAGGAACTGATTGATTTAAATTTTGATACCTACAGCAAGATAAATTATCAAGAAAACGCCGCCATTTGGGGCGGCTCGCCCACAAAGTTTTCGGTACAACTGTTTGCGCCAGGTTTTCTCTATAAAAACCTCGTCGATATCGATGTCGTTGAAAACAGCAAAGCCATTCCAATTGAGCTAACAGAAGCCTCATTTGATGTACCCAATGACGCCATCGAAAAGTTACTCACCCAAGTGGGCCAATATGCAGGTGTTCGCTTGCATTACCCCATCAATGATGATGAAACTAAAGATGAATTTATTATGTTCCAAGGTGCGAGCTATTTTCGTGTCCTATCAAAAGGACAAACCTATGGTTTATCAAACCGTGGGTTAGCGATAGATGTCGCACAACCTAAGGGCGAAGAATATCCGTTATTTAAACGTTTTTGGGTTGAACGGCCATCTAAATACCAAACCGCAATTGTGGTACATGCCCTGCTCGATAGCCAAAGTGTCACTGGCGCCTATCGTTTTGGCATTTATCCTGGTGCACCATCACGTGTTGAAGTGGAAGTAACGTTATTCCCACGCCGCGATATCCAACATGTTGGCCTCGCTCCGCTCACCTCGATGTTTCTCTATGGGGGCCTAGATGCCTCGGATAAACCCGATTATCGTCCGCGAGTTCATAATTCCGACGGATTACAAGTGGACCGCGGTAATGGTGAACGCCTATGGCGCCCATTAAATAACCCCAATAAACTGCAAATCAGTGCGTTTGGTGATGAAGATATCAAAGGTTTTGGATTAATTCAGCGTCATCGTAAATTTGAAGATTATCAAGATCTTGATGCAAACTATCAACTTAGACCTTCGGCATGGATTGAACCACTCAATGATTGGGGTAAAGGACAACTTATATTGCTAGAAATCCCCTCTAATGCGGAAACTAACGACAATATCGTGACCTATTGGGAGCCACAAGGCGGCTTGAAAAAAGATCAGCCCTACAAATACTCCTACCGGATGACGGCATCAAACGACAGCCCTTCAGCCGCAGCTAAAGCGCGTGTTGTTCGTAGCTCAAAGGGACAACTTGTTACAAAAGGAAAAGAGTTGCTGATCGACTACAGCAATATAAACGCACAAGATATTGATAAAATTCGTATTGATGCCAGTATTAGTAAAGGTAAAATTATCTCTTCTCGAATAGTGGCGCATCCAGATATCAATGGTGCAAGGGTATTCTTAAACTTCGAGCCAGAAAGTACCAATGTGGCAGAATTAAGAGTCCAACTAAATAAAGACGATAAACCACTGGCTACCACTTGGTTATACCGTTGGAATAGTGACGATTGGCAATAGTAAAATTTAACGGTCGTGAAGTTTATGTGTATTTATACGTCTAAAACCACTGACTGATACGACTAGCAGATACCAAATTGGTAGATTGATGAAAACAAAAAACGTCAGTATTTACTGACGTTTTTTTGTTTTTTGATCTTATCGAGGTCCAGTCAGAACAATGAGGTAGAGCCACGTTTAGACGCTACCTGCCTGCAAGAAATAAACTCATACCTATCTCTCAAACAGATGTTTTTAAACCATCTACTAAGATAAATAACCTGAATTCGGGATAGCTCTACGGTCTCTACAGGTTATTTTTGTGAATAAGGTAATAAGATTAATCAATTACCACAGCCACTATCCCGAGTTTCAGTTAAATAGCTTATCTTAAGATGACAGCGTTAATCGATAATACTTAGTATGATTATTATGTATCCCCCAACCAGCCCTGTTTAAAAGCCCATAAGCGCTACAGCGAGCAACATTAGCGGCCCATATTATCTAGCTTTTAACTTACATGATATGTCTAATACAAATGCAAAAAAGCCTCGATATAAATATCGAGGCTTTTTGTTTTTGGTACCCGAGGCCAGACTTGAACTGGCACGCTGTTACCAGCGAGGGATTTTAAATCCCTTGTGTCTACCGATTCCACCACTCGGGCAAACTCTTTATATTAATGACTGGAATCATGCCACTAATATATTAACTCTATATATTTAACGCTGAAGCATTTAATAAAACCCTATTTAAAACTAGGACTCTATTTTTAATACCATTATCAAAATAATGGTACCCGAGGCCAGACTTGAACTGGCACGCTGTTACCAGCGAGGGATTTTAAATCCCTTGTGTCTACCGATTCCACCACTCGGGCAAACTCTTTATATTAACAACGGGAATCGTGTCATTAATACTTTATATTGTGGAGGCGCGACCCGGAGTCGAACCGAGATCGGCGGATTTGCAATCCGCAGCATAGCCATTCTGCCATCGCGCCATACTTGCTAACTCATTTAAACACTATGAGATTTTTAAAATATTGGAGCGACATATCGGGTTCGAACCGATGACCTATACCTTGGCAAGGTATCGCTCTACCAACTGAGCTAATGTCGCATTTGCTTTATCTTCAATTCAACTAAGGTGTTTCAACCTAACAAACTGAGTTGATGTTACGCTTCAATATTCTGTAGCGTTAAGACATTGCTCTCACAGTGTCTCTGGTCTACGGGGTGGCATTCTACCGATTTACCATCCCGTGTCAACCGCTGTTTTATCGATAACCCACTGCTTGCACACTAAATAATCTCTTTGATTTTTTATTGTGCTATTCAGCAGTAAGATCTTTCCACGCAGCTAAAATGTAACTCATCATTGACCAGAAAGTTAATACAGCCGCGATATATAACAGCACAAATGCTGCTGTTGTCATTAACGGATTGTATTGCCAAATCAAGCCAATAATCGCCACCATTTGCGCTGCAGTCTTATATTTTCCAATCCAAGAAACCGCTACAGTGCCACGTTTACCGATTTCTGCCATCCATTCCCTCAGGGCTGAAATCACAATTTCGCGGCCGATCATAAACAGTGCTGGCATCGTCAGCCAAATATTGGTGTATTGGTCAACTAATAAGACTAACGCCGTGATAACCATCAATTTATCTGCAACTGGATCGAGGAAGGCACCAAAACGGGTCAATTGCTTCAGTTTACGGGCCGCATAACCATCTAATGCATCCGTTAACGCCGCGAGCCAAAAGGTAAACGCAGCAACAAAAGGAGTCCAGTCATAGGGTAAATAAAACAGCACCACAAAAATGGGCAGTAAAAAAAGCCTGAAAAGAGTTAATGCTATAGGTACGTTAAACGGCATGATCAAACCAGTTAGTCAAAAGCAGCGCCAATCTTGCCTTAATTTTATCACCCTCGCAATGCATCATGAATGGTTTGTGCCATTTCTATGCTGATCCCTGGCACTTTGACTAATTCTGCCACACTTGCCCCTTTCACTTCCTGCAATCCACCCAGATGTTGTAACAACGCTTTACGGCGCTTAGGGCCAATGCCGGCAATAGATTCGAGCGTTGAGGTGTTGCGGGTCTTTTGGCGGCGATTACGATGCCCAGCAATCGCGAACCGATGGGACTCATCACGAATATGCTGAATAAGATGTAGTGCTGGCGAATCACCTTCGAGGGAAAAGCTGGTTTCAGTATCGCCGAAAATTAACGTTTCAAGCCCAGGTTTACGGCCCTCACCTTTTGCCACCCCAATCAGTTGAGGTGCTTTATCTAAATGAACAAACTTTTCATCCACAATTTTTTGAGCAATACGCAACTGCCCGAGTCCACCATCAATAAACAGGATATCGGGAATTTTACCGCCCGCATCAATCTTATCGAAACGGCGAGTCACCGCTTGTTTCATTGCGGCATAATCATCGCCTGGCGTAATACCGTCGATGTTATAACGGCGGTACTCCGCTTTGTGCGGCCCTTCGCGATTAAACACTACGCAGGAGGCAACCGTGCTCTCTCCCATAGTATGGCTAATATCGAAACATTCCATTCGCCGGATAGGCGCACTCAACTCTAGAATTTCTTCTAATAATACAAAGCGTTGCTCAACTGTATTTTTATGGGATAAACGCGTCATCACCGCATTGGTAGCATTAGTGACCGCCAAGCGTAAAAAACTTGCCCTATCGGCGCGAACATTGGTTTTAATCGAAAACTTTTTATCTAGCGCCTCTGAAATTGCAGTTTCAAGTTCATGTAATTCTTCAAAATTATGGCTAATCACTACTTCTTTTGGAATAGTGCGTTGAATATCTGCATTTAAATAAAACTGTAGGATAAAGGAGCGCAGCACCTCATCCATATCAGTTTGAGCTGGCACTGATGGATAATAACTACGGCTGCCAAAAATTTTACCCTCACGTATAAACAGCAAATGAAAACAGGCAATGCCTGACGCATAATGCACGCCAATCACATCCATATCGCCTTTATTATTCGACACTTCTTGCTGCTCAGCCACTTTACGCAATGCCATAATTTGGTCGCGAAATCGTGCTGCCTGTTCATAGGCTTGCTGCTCAGCCGCAAGTTCCATTTTATCAACCAAGGCGCTGATCACTTGCTGATCTTTGCCCTTTAAAAACAGGCTGGCTAATTTCACTTGCTCATCATAATCAGCGTTACTGACTTTGCCCACGCAGGGCGCGCTACAGCGAGACAGTTGATATTGCAAACAAGGGCGTGAGCGCGATTTGTAGTAAAGATCGTCACATTGACGAATAGGAAACAGCTTCTGCATCAAATGCAGGCTTTCTCGCACAGCACCACCATTAGGATAAGGTCCAAAATAGTGACCTTTTTCCCGCTGAGGACCGCGATGATACGCAAGCCTTGGGTGCTCATGTTGACTTAATAATATGTAGGGATAAGACTTGTCATCACGCAATAATACATTGTATTTAGGCATATATTGCTTGATGTAATCGTTTTCAAGCAACAGTGCATCGGTTTCGCTGTGCGTTAGCGTGACATCAATATGATGGATATGTGAGACTAAGGCTTGAGTTTTAACATTGCCTAAGTTTTTACGAAAATACGATGAAAGACGTTTTTTAAGGTCTTTGGCCTTCCCCACATAAATAACGTCATCTTTGGCGTCGTACATTCGATAAACGCCAGCAGAGGATGAAACCGTCCGTAAAAAACTTGAGGCATTAAAATCACTCGACATCATTCACACCCACGGTTTTGCAGACTTAACACCAACAACATAAAATAATACAACCTACTCTTGTAACCAATTAGCCATTAAAAATGACCCGTATCCAACATCTTATAGCGAATAGCTAAGCGTGTGAGTTCCACATCGCCACTGATCCCCAACTTGGCAAATAAACGGTAACGGTAGCTGTTAACGGTTTTAGGACTTAAATTGAGCTGCTCAGAGATATCGCTCACTTTCTCACCATTAGTAATCATCAGCATGATCTGTAATTCACGTTCAGACAATGTCTTAAACGGGTTGTCATCTGCGGGATTAAACTGACTCAGGGCCATCTGTTGCGCAATCTCAGGCGATAAATACCGTTGTCCACGGGAAACCTGCCGTATCGCCTGCAAGACTTCAGGTGGCGTTGCACCTTTAGTTAAGTAGCCCGAAGCGCCCGCTTGCATCACTTTGCTTGGAAACGGATCTTCAGTGTGCACTGTTAATACAATAATTTTTGCATGTGGCTGATATCGTAAAATTTTTCGAGTTGCTTCTAAGCCACCCATCCCCGGCATATTCATGTCCATTAAGATCACGTCGGCCTCATTCTGACGAGACCACTGCACAGCAGTTTCACCATCGGGAGCTTCACCAATCACTTTGATCCCACGTTCATCTTCTAATATGCGACGGATCCCAGTTCTCACAAGCTCATGATCATCAACTAAATATATCGATATCACTTTACACCCACCTCTACAATTTACAGCTCGCGCCGCGCATAAACAGCGAAATACAAAAAACGGTCACCGAATTCATGAGGCTAATTTAGCCCAACCGCTCTGTTTCGCAAAGCATAAAATGAACATTGTTAACTAGATGATATTTAAAGGAAGGATTTTAGGCCCTGTTTACGTTTTAGGTGCATTTGCGCCGCTGAAAAATACTTGTTCAACCGAATATCAACTCTCGAGTCATTAAACAGATTAACTGGCGATGCGTTCACTAAATATGCCAAATACTGGACTCAACCTTACTCAATAATGGTACAAGCAGCGTTTAACTTAAATGAGGCGGCCGAGGTTCAAACGGCACCAACAAAAAAGGCCATCATTGCTGATAGCCTTTTTTGTAAAATATGGCGGAAGGACTGCACTTAAAATCTCAACCCCAAAGGTTTAAATACTATAAATGCAAAACGCCGCTAATTTCTTAGCGGCGTTTTGACTTAATATGGCGGAGGAGCAGGGATTTGAACCCTGGGTGGGCTATAAACCCACGCCGGTTTTCAAGACCGGTGCATTAAACCACTCTGCCACCCCTCCGAACGAGCGAGATAATAGCGATCTCTGCTGTCACTGTAAACTTAAATTTTTGAATAATGTTTTAATTGGTGATTTAGTACTCTATCTGCGCAATATACTTTTAATATCGTCACAAAACGATAGTTTTAGCCTTCGGCTCAAATCGACTTTTATTACAAAAACGTGTTCATTGGGCAAACCCGATTTAGCCATCAAGCACTCACAGTATCAAACTAACATATTAATTATATATTTCATGAACATAGGTCAGCGCAATAAGCCGCAGCGAATTGGGGATATTTACCAGATAATGACGACAGGAAACTTCTTTGCATTAATTGAAGGCGACTAAAAAGCTAGTTAAGTTATCGTTTTTATTTAAATTATTTGGTGCATTGAATTAAAACAAGTAAAAGCGATATATAACCTACCCAATACTGGATAAAATCATATATCGCCCTTAGTTACTATTCTTTTGATTCAGAGAATAAATATCAACGATTAAGTTGTCGATTCTCGCTTTTGCGGTGGCAAGTCACGTTTGTGTATCCACAAGTACAACACGGGCAGCACCAGTAATGTCAGCAAGGTGGATGACATAATACCGCCAATTACCACGGTTGCTAACGGCCGCTGCACTTCTGCTCCCGTGCCGATATTGAGCGCCATTGGGATAAAACCAAGGCTGGCGACTAATGCCGTCATTAATACCGGCCTTAAGCGTAGCAGCGCACCCTCAATAATCGCATGACGTAAATCACCGGTTTCAGACCATCGCTGGCGAATAAACTCCACCATCACCAAACCGTTCAACACTGCCACACCCGATAGCGCGATAAACCCCACGCCTGCCGATAATGACAGCGGCATATCCCGTAGCCATAGCGATAATACGCCGCCAGTTAACGCTAAAGGCACGCCGGTGAAAATGACTAGCGAATCTTTAAAAGATGAAAACGCCATCATTAACAAGCCAAAAATAATCGCTAAGGTCACAGGTACTACAATAGAGAGTCGATTGCTGGCCGATTCCAGTTGCTCAAAGGTGCCACCGTAATCGAGCCAATAGCCACTTGGCACGTCGACATCGCTGGCAATACGCTGTTTGACTTCTGCGACAAAGCTGCCGAGATCGCGCTCTCGCACATTGACTGTGACTACTATGCTACGTTTACCGTTTTCACGGCTAATTTGAGCTGGGGCGGGTTTATTTTCCAATATAGCCACTTCACCTAATGGCACATAACCGCCATTAGGTAGCGGCACAGGTAAATACTGTAGGTTTTCAATATCAAGACGCAGCGCTTCTGGTAAACGCACCACTAGCTCAAAGCGGCGATCGCCTTGATAAAGTTGACCGACGGTTTCACCACCAATACTGGTGGCGACTAAATCCTGTAACATTTGTACGTTTAGCCCGTAACGCGAGAGTGCCATACGTTTAGGAATAATCGATAACATCGGCAGACCAGTGACTTGCTCGACACTGGTATCAGCCGCGCCTTCGATACTATTAACCACCCCGCTAATGGCATTGGCCGTGGTAACTAATTGCTCCAGCGAGTCGCCAAATATTTTGATACCTAAATCGGCACGCACCCCTGAAATTAACTCGTTAAAACGCATTTGAATCGGCTGGGCAAACTCGTAGTTATTACCTGGCAATTCAAATAATGCGGCCTCGAGTTCTTCAACTAACACGTTTTTAGGTTTATTGGGGTTAGGCCATTGATCGCGAGGCTTTAAAATCACAAAACTATCAGCAATATTGGGTGGCATGGGATCTGTTGCTACATCGGGTGTGCCGATTTTAGCGAAGGTTTTTACTACTTCAGGAAATTGCAATAAACGCAGCTCAACCTGTGATTGCATCTCAATGGCTTGATCTATACCCGTTCCTGGAATACGCATGGCATGCAAGGTGATATCGCCCTCATCAAGCTCAGGGACAAACTCTGATCCCATTTGAGTCAGTAACCAAATAGATACGCCCACCAGCGCGGCGGTAAAAGACACCACAAGCCAGCGCCACTCAAGCACCCATTCTAATAACGGGCGATACAAAGATTTAGCGCCTTTAATCACGATACTTTCTTTTTCACTGATTTTTCCACGTAGAAAAATCGCCACAGCAGCGGGCACTAAGGTGATAGAAAGCACCATTGCCGCTAATAAGGCCATGATGACGGTAATCGCCATAGGGTGGAACATTTTGCCTTCAACGCCCGACAAACTGAAAATCGGGATATACACCACCGTGATAATGGCCACGCCAAATAAACTCGGGCGGATCACTTCTATGGTCGCTTCGTAAACCAGCTGTAGGCGTTGGCGTAAATCTAATAATCCACCGCCATGCTGCTGCGCGAAGGATAAACGCCGCACACAGTTATCAACTATGATCACCGCGCCATCGACGATTAAGCCAAAATCCAGTGCACCTAAACTCATTAAATTTGCTGAAACACCGGTTTGCACCATGCCAGTAATGGTGACTAACATCGACAGCGGGATCACTGCAGCGGTAATCAAGGCGGCGCGAAAATTCCCGAGTAGTAAAAATAGCACCACGACAACCAGTAAAGCGCCTTCTAACAGGTTGGTTTTAACGGTATCAATCGTTTTATCGACCAAGGTGGTGCGGTTATACACCACATCAACGGTTACGCCATCGGGCAATGATGGTTGAATGGCTTCAAGTTTGGTGGCCGCGGCCTGCGAAACAGTGCGGGAGTTTTCCCCCATCAGCATCATCGCCATGCCAAGCACGCTTTCTTTACCGTCACGGGTCGCAGCGCCGGTGCGAAGCTCTTTGCCGATTGCCACTTCAGCTACATCGAGAATTAAAATAGGCTCGGAACCATTACGCCCGACAACAATCTGTTCGATATCTGTAATCGTTGCCAATTGCCCTGGTGAGCGCACTAATAACTGCTGGCCGTTCTTTTCAATGTAACCTGCGCCGCGGTTGCTGTTATTGGTTCGCAGTGTTTCAGCCACTTGCTCCATCGATATACCGTATTGCAGCAACAACCTAGGATCAGGTAACACATGGTATTGCTTATTAAAGCCGCCAAAGGTATTGACCTCAACAATGCCTGAAACCTGCGCAAGTTGCGGCTTAATGATCCACTCTTGAATTTCACGTAGGGCGATAGCGTCCATCGGCGAACCATCGGCTTGCGTGGCGCCCGGCAGTGCAGCTAACGTGTACATAAAAATTTCACTGAGGCCTGTCGCTATCGGCCCCATTGTTGGCTCAAGCCCTTGAGGTAGTTGGGCTTTAATTGTCCCAAGGCGCTCATTAATTAGATTACGAGCAAAATAAATATCGGTGCCATCTTCAAAGACAACCGTGACTTGCGATAAGCCATAACGAGAAATAGAGCGTGTATAGCTAAGATGCGGCAAGCCATATAGCGCAGACTCGACCGGAAAAGTGATCCTTTGCTCGGTTTCTAACGGCGAGAACCCCGCAGCCTCTGTGTTGATTTGCACCTGCACATTGGTGATGTCGGGGACTGCATCTATCGGTAAACGCTGGTAACTCCATAACCCGGCCGCAACCAGCAGCAAGACGAGACTCATCATCAAAAAGCGTCGCTCAATAGAGAAACGTACGATTTGTTCAAACATACTGTTTCTCCTTAGTGCTCGTGCGCTGCGCCAGATTTTTCAATATCGGCTTTAATCAAATAGCTGTTTTCAAAAACATATTGTTCACCCGCTGCAAGACCTGACAGTACTTGAGTGTGGCTATCATCGCGATAACCTAAGGTAACGGGTCTTAGCTCGTAACGATCGCCTTCTTTAACAAAAACAACGTCTTGATTTTCCATATTGTGCAGCGCTTGATTCACCACCACTAAAGGCACATCAAGGTGCGCAATTTCAATGTTGGCGGCCAGCATATCGTTGGGGGCAAACGTGCTTGCGGTATTATTGACCTGCACCCGAGCAACCACCACAGCCTCACCATTAGATGAGGGCAGTAAATGCGTAATCGAGCCTTGGTATGAGCTACCACTTCCTTGCAATGTGACCGCTTGGCCGACTTTTACTTGAGCGCGGGCAGAGGGGAAAAGCTTAATGTCAGCCCATAAGGTGGCAGTATTGGTGATCAGCAATAACGGCGTATTGCTGGTGGTTTCACCCACATTGACATATCGACCTTGCACCACACCGCTAATAGGTGCTGATAGAGTATAAGTTTGCAGGCTGTCATTGGACTCGACCTGCGCTAAACGCTGACCCTTTTCAACCTTATCGCCAATATTGACGTAGATGTTGGTCACTACACCGGGGAAGCGCGCAGTAATATTAGCGATATTATCCGCCGCCAGTGTCAGCCTGCCATAGGCTTTAACGGTTTGAGCTATGGTGCCTGCTGCCGCTGGCGTTGTTTTTATACCCACTTTTTGGGCTATTGCAGCCGCAATAGTCACATGATTGGTTTCATGCTCATCGTGACCGCCATCTTCGTCGTGATCATCATGGCCAGCATGTTTGTCATCATCGCCGTGTTCGGCGTGCTCACCATGTTTATCGTGTTCAGTGTGAGCATCTTGCTCATTGTGCTCCGCATGTTTTGTCTGTTCTGGTTTTGTTTGTTCCGAATGCTCATGACCGTGATCGTCAGATGACCAAGCTTGACTTGAAAAAGCAAAGAAAAGGCATAGGGGAAAAAGTAACTGTTTCATATTGATGAGATTTCCATTTGTATTCCATTAATGACAAAGCATTGGATTAACGCTGCTCCAATGCTTGGGCTGTCAGTTGTTCAATCAAGGCTTGGTTTAATAGCACTGAGGTTGCGGCTTCAATTAAGGCTAAACGGGCATCAAGAAGCTCTTGCTGGGCAGACACCCAATCGGCATAACGATAAGCGCCTTTTTCATAGGCTTTCTCGGTGTGGATAAGCGATTCAGATAAGATGGGGATAATCTCATCCCGTAGGTGTGCTACCGCCTCAAATTGCTGCTCACGACTTGAATAAGCTTTAAATAACCGCACTCTTAAGGCTAATAAGGCCGCATCTTTTTGCGCACTAACCTCATTCATTGCCGAATTTGCCGCTTGTACATTGCCACTATTACGCTGCTCAACAAATAACGGCATCGAAAAGCCTAATGTCAGCGCGTTATCGCCAGAAACCTCAAAGTGCTTAACGCCTATCTGCCAACGAATATCACTGCTGGACTGGCTACGAGCCAGCTGCCACTGTGCTTCACGAACGCGCTGCTCATTAGCATACACTTCAATCGCTGGGGTAGTTTCAATGCGTTGATACAGTGTTTCAAAGGGCTCAACCGCGTTAAAGGCAAATAGATCGCCACTTAATGACGCAAAGGTTGGCTGATATTCGCCCCAATAACTCGCCAAAATCACTTTACTGCTGTTATAACGCGATGCGAGTTCCGCCGCATTTAAACGAGCATTAGCCAGTGCCGCCTTTGCCCGCAGTGCATCCGCTTGAGACGCTGCGCCTTGGCGGACCCGCTGGTTAACCTGCTGATAAGTCGCTTGCGCTAACGCGATGACATTTTCAGCAAGCAATTGTTTTTCTTGTAAAGAAAGCGTAGTGATAAAAGTTTGCGTCACTTCACTTAATAAATCTAAAGCGGCGGCTTTTTTCTGCGCTTCAACATAAGCAAAACTGGTATCAACAACCGTAGTGCGCGCTAATCGTTTATCACCCAGCTCAATAAATGATGATAAGGCTAGCGTCAGCTCAGCGGCATCAATACCTGAATATTCGCCTGTTCCCGATACGTTTTCCGCTTCTAGACCCATTTCGTATGACGGTGACTGGCTGGCAGTTAAACGTTGCCCCGCTAATGCTTGGCTGCGCCATTGGAACACTTGCAACTGTGGATGACGACTTAACGTTAACTGGGCAGCACTTTCTAACGTTAAACGCTCAGGGGCTTTTGCATACGCGCCGCCAATTGATAAAAACGTCAGCAAAAATAATACGCTACATAAATAGCGCCTATGCTGCCGCGATGGATGATGACTGTTTAGCATGTATTTATAACCTTAAGTAGATATTCGCTTAACTTACTGCAGCGGGTTTGCTCAACGCAGCTTTACCGCTAACTTACCGCCCAAGAGCAATATCAATTGCTACGGAAGATAGAGTGATCAGATTTTGTATCGATTAACAGACATAATGATGATGACCAGACCCATTAACACCATGATTAATCGCTAAAAAAGATAGATATTTGAGCCGTTTTGCGTTATTTGTGCTAGCTTAATCCTTCCAGTGACAAGAAGGTCAACCCTAAATGAAAATCAACGATGCCGCTAAGCGTTCTAACATTAATAGCAAGACGATTCGTTACTACGAAGAAGTGGGTTTACTGCCACCGACGAACCGCAATGCAAATGGCTACCGGGAGTATGGCGATACCGATATTGAAAGGTTGATTTTTATTCGGCGTTGTCGTGAATTACAAATTCCAATAAAAGAGCTGATGATCCTTGTCAATGTACAGACAGATCAACAATCATCTTGTTTGGAGGTAGATGACATCATCCTCAAGCAGCTTGAAAAGGTACGCGATAGGATTAAAGAACTACAGCAACTAGAAAAAACCCTCAATAAACTAGCCCACTCTTGTCAATTTGATACCGTTTCTCAATGTCAGATTTTACAAAAGTTAACTGAAAAATAAATGCTTAGAGTGGCATAGTACATCTTGCCACCTAGCAAGAAATGTTATCGCCTCACTAATGGTTTATTAAAACCTTTATTGCTCCACGAAGATAAATCACTAAGCAAAGTAAATTATGGTAGCGGATTTCTTGCTGTGGATAGACAGGATGTTTGATGAAGGCTGTGAGATATAAAATTGTTTCTGGGATTGATTGCACCGTCTTCGTCAGAAAGCACTATGCAAAAAAATTTCAATAGTTGAGCGAACTCGAGCGAGACTAGATATTGCCAAATGCATGTTTCAGTTAAAGTTTACTCACATCATTTGGTGGTTAAAAAAATTGTGGCCAGATTAACCGGCAATCTGACCACAATCTCAAAGCCTAAACCCCCACAGCTCCCCAAACCATTTCGCCCTTATGGAATGTGGCGGTACGAGGGGAAATACGCGCGACGGCTTCGGCAGAGCATGAGGCATCAACCAGCACAAAACTCGCTTCATCCTGCACTTTCGGCCACACACGCTCGCCTTTATCGTTGAGCGGTAACGTATTGCCAGTCGCGATCCCCAGCGAGCGAGAGAGCGTTAGCTCATTGGCACGAACGTAGAGCTGCGCATAGAGATTGGCTTTTTCCAGCATGTCGCCTAGGCCATACGGCGACCAGTGGTCAATCACGCTGTCTGTGCCGGTCATCACGAATACGCCCTTCTCCTGCAATTGCTTGAGCGGCATATGCATTTTGCCAATCGGCACAGTAGAAGCGATGGTGATTTTCTGTGCCGCCATACGCGTGGCAATGTTATCCACCTGCTGCTCATTCATCATTGCCAGAGCAAACGCGTGGCTGATGGTCAGTTTTCCTTTTAGCTCTGGCGTTTTCTCCACCGTTTCTACCATATAATTCACCGCAGCAATTCCTGCTGGGCTGGTTTCATGCAGATGGATATCCACGCCTTTACCGTAGTCGAGTGCTATCTGGAACATTGTATCGAGCGATTTTTCCATCGCGCCGTCAACGTTTGTCGGGTCAAGCCCGCCGACATAATGCGCCCCAGCCTGCATCGCTTCACGCATTAATGCCTCAGATTTTGACAACAGCAAGCCGTGTTGCGGAAACGCCACAATTTCACATTCGAAACCAGATTTACGACGCTCCAGCACCGCCATCAGATTTTCTAAATTCTTCAGCCCGGATACTGGATCGATGTTGCAGTGGCTGCGAGCGATTGTGGAGCCTTTAGACTGGATTAAATCAATCAGCTTTTCAGCACGTTCCTGCGTGTAGGGCTGAAGTTCCGGCAGCAGCTTCCGATCCAGCGCAATCATATCCATAATGGTGGTGCCTTCAGGACGGTAATTCACCCGCCACGGGCCACCATAGAACGTTTTATCAAGATGAATATGCATGTCGCGCATCGCTGGCAGCAGCAGTTTTCCGCCTGCGTCGAAATGTGCAAGTGTTGCATCAGGATGCTGTTTGTTATCCAGCAAAGCAGCAATCACACCGCCTTTAATTTCAAGCGTTTTTAGCTCGGTTTCTGTTCCTACTACCGCTTGACCATCGCGTACGAAACCCGCTTCCAGCAGTACATTGTCGAGGTAGTAATGCTTATCTTTAATGGCGATCATGCGATTATCCGTTTCACGTGTTTTAGATGTCGAAGGGGCTGAATACGCCATCGAACCCGTGGCACCAAAAAGTGCGGCAGCAGCGGCAACTTTGCCACTTCCGCTCAGAAATTCACGGCGGCTTTTTTCTGCATTATTCATTCTGTTATCCTGCTCTAGGGTAGAAATCCGCGTATAACCGAGATTCATCACTTCGATCTCCTTTTTCTGCCATTCTGGAAAAATCTACCTTTCACGGAGGGAGACCCAAGCTAACTTATCAACGGAATACATCACGGCGACGGGTTATTTTATGACAGGAGCTGGTAACTCACTATTGCCAATGACTTTTTATTATGCAGTACCTTTTTACGTTCGACAAGTCCCTCAATTTTGACTTTCAGCTTTTGTCCTATCGTCACACTTCTAAATGGATTTTGAGTGCAATAGTTCATTAATTTGCACCACTTAAAGAATTGAAATGTGGCGGCTAAGTACTCTTTATTACTTTTATAGCTGCGACCTTGCGTTAATAACGTATCACGATACTGCATCGCATCGGCACTGGTGATGTGGGTGACCTGAGTAGCGGAAGTAAATGTGATGAAGTGTTCAATGCGTTGGGTCAGTTGCTTTACCGACAATAAACGAATGCCCGCCTTATGTTTTGACGCGACAAACTGCGTGAGAGCCTCGTTAAAGCAGATTTGAGGTTTGGGCGGAATCACCTCGCGCGCAGGCGTTAATTTGCTCTGCCGTTGAGGAATTAACGAGTGAGGACGGTCTATTTGTGCGAACTGTGTGCGTAGCTGATTAATCACCTCATCAACGTAGCGAATAAAATCATTAATGCGTGTGTGCTCATCAATCGATTTAATCAGTTTTTTGAGGTTTCCAGCGACATCAATGTTACGAATCACCGCTTCAGAGCGGTCACGAGTTAATAATGAGACTTTAACATCGAAAGGATAGCCGATATCGCGTAAGGATTTGGTTAAACAGATACGAGTGAAGTAAACGTTGTTGGGGGCGCGATAAAGATACATTGTCTGAGTCAATCCTTATGGAGAGTCTCTCAAACGCCACAAACAAAAAAAGCCGTTGATAATCAACGGCTTCTTTCGTATTTAATATGGCGGAGGAGTAGGGATTTGAACCCTAGGTGGGCTATAAACCCACGCCGGTTTTCAAGACCGGTGCATTAAACCACTCTGCCACCCCTCCGAACGCCGAGAATAATATAAGCATCGTAGAGTATTGTAAACCTCAATTTAAAATTATTGAATCAAATGCTCATCTTATGGCCAGCTCGATGTTTTTTACGGCAAATTCCTCGCTAACTTTGCTGAAAAATCGGTAAAACAGGCACAAAAATATCTATACAGTGAGAGACTTGTCGTTTGGGTATGGTAAAATCAGATTAACTTTTCATGGTAAATGCTTATATGAATTCACTCTTGATACCCACGTCTTCACTCGCACCTGAATTTAGCCTGCCACCTATTTCTGAAACGGCTGCCAATCTAAGCGCATTACTCTTAGGCCAAGAACGTGCTGTGGATGCGTTTAAACTCCACCATGCCATTATTGACCAGCAGCTTTATTTGGCTGATTATCCCGGCATTGACCGCCAGCTGATGATCCAAGCCTGCGTTAATAGCCTAGATCCCTTACCTGCAAAGTATCTAGTGGCATCCAGCCAGATTGATAACGCGGTAAAATTTCAATGGCAATTAGAGAAACCGCTAGATAATCAACAAATGATTACCGAAAAAACGACTAACTATCGTTATCTAAGCGGTAATATTCGTCGCGTTGATCTCATAGGTCGCATGCTACAAACAGGGACGACGAGTCAATATCAAGCAGGTGCTCTAGCACAATGTCATTATGTTTTTATTTGTGCCGAATCGCTGTGGAAACGTGAAATTTTATGGGATTTAGTGATGCAAATCCTCACCCATAAACAATACCAGATTAGTAATAATTTAAGCCCTATCGCACTAAATTGTAAAATTGTCTTAGTGGGCGCAGGGATGATTTATAGTCAAGTGAGAACGGAAGATTGGCAATTTCAACGTCACTTTACGCTTTTAGCTGAGCTTGCCAGTGAAATCGATTTGATCCGTTATAAGGAATCACAATACGTAGCGTGGCTTCAAACTGTAGCCCAAAGTGTTGATGTTACCTTAGAACAGTCGAGTTTAGCGCCACTATTCAGTTACAGCACACGATTAACCGAGCACCAGCGTCGCCTCAGCTTGTCTATGCTCGAGTTTGCTCAACTTATGGCACAGGCTAAGGCATATAGCGGCAAAATAAGTATCGATGCCAACAGCATTGAACACGCGTTAATCCAAGCCAACTATCGCCATAATAGTTCTGAAGAATATTCAGGCCAGAGCTTTGATGATAACTTCATCAATCTGCCAACGTCTGGGGCTATGGTCGGTCAGATTAATGGTCTAACCGTGATCGATGCCATCGATTACAGTTATGGCGAGCCGGCACGTATCACAGCCTCAGTCCATTATGGTGATGGCGAAGTAGCTGATATTGAAAGAAAATCTGAACTTGGTGGCAATATACATGCCAAAGGAATGATGATCCTCTCGGCCTGCTTGTATCGTATTTTTGGACGAGACGCACCATTACACCTAAATGCAAATATCGTTTTTGAGCAGTCCTATCAAGAAATTGATGGTGATAGCGCATCACTCGCTGAATACTGCTGTTTGATGTCAGCTATTGCCGAACAACCGATTATTCAGTCACTGGCGATTACCGGTGCATTAGATCAATTTGGTAATGTACAAGCGATTGGCGGCATCAACGAGAAAATTGAAGGTTTCTTTAACCTATGCGAAAGACGAGGTCTAACGGGCGAGCAAGGTGTGATTATGCCCAAATCGAACATATTACAGCTTAATCTTAATCCCAAAGTGATTACAGCTGTAAGCAAAGGCCTATTTCACATCTATGCCATTGAGCATATGGATCAGGCGGTTGAACTATTAATGCAAATGCCCGCGGGTGTCGCTGATGAAGATAATGATTTTCCACACGACTCATTATATGGCCTAGTGCAGGAGAGATTAGACAAACTTGCTGGGAATGGTGAAGAGGAAATCGGCCTAATTACGAGATTACTCGCAAAATTAGGATTTTTTCGCCGTTAATTAGCTGATCGGAGTTGTTTAGCTTACACGTGTTCGCTAATCTTGGCCCCTCTTATTGCTGGAGTAGTAAAACAATGAATAAAGCAAACAGTTTCAATAAAGAAGAACTCATAGCCTGTGGTCATGGGAAATTATTTAGTCCGAACTCACCCCGTCTTCCTGTCGACAACATGCTGATGATAGATAGAATCGTCACCATCAATGATAATGGCGGTGAATTTGGCAAAGGTGAAATTGTCGCTGAACTCGATATTAATCCAGACTTATGGTTTTTTGACTGCCATTTCATTACCGACCCTGTGATGCC
Organism: Shewanella sp. MF08487; assembly: GCF_050848685.1. NCBI lineage: Bacteria > Pseudomonadati > Pseudomonadota > Gammaproteobacteria > Alteromonadales > Shewanellaceae > Shewanella > Shewanella sp. MF08487. The sequence continues at coordinate 90,807 of NZ_JBOZPB010000011.1, read as the reverse complement.
CGGTTGTTTAGGCCTAGATGCCATGTGGCAGTTAGTTGGCTTCTATTTGGGCTGGGAAGGAGCAGAAGGTAAAGGCCGTGCGCTTGGCGTAGGTGAAGTTAAGTTTACGGGCCAAGTATTGCCTGGTGCAAAGAAAGTGACTTATAAGCTCAATATCAAGCGCACTATTCATCGTAAGCTGGTGATGGGTATTGCTGATGCGGTTCTCGAAGTCGATGGACGTCAGATTTATAGCGCTACAGATCTTAAAGTTGGTGTATTTAGCGACACTTCTACGTTTTAATCCCCTAGTCTGCAATATCAGCTTTGTGATAGATAAAATTGCCCTCGACTGAGGGCAATATGCTGCATTACTTTGCGTGTTCTGGACTATTTAATTAATGAGCTTAGGCTCACTTATTTATTAAATAGCCCATTAACTCGGCCATCCACACCTTCACGCCAACCACCTAACCACTGCGATCGCGAATCAAGATTTGCATAAGGACAGAGCTCCTTAGAGCGCCCACCCACACCAGCTTGGAATCCTTTTGAAAAAGCTCTGTCTAAACGATCTCGTTTTTGTCTTTTCATGCAAGCGTCCTCTGTTCTACATAAAATAGAAGCAAAAGCTTCACCCATAGGAATAGTGCTTTTTGACGCCAAGATCAATCAAAAAATCGGCCATTTTACTGACTATTTATTAAGCTACTGAGATCTTAGCTAAAAAAAATCGAAGCATTTAGCCTCGATTTTTTTAGCCTGAATTGAATCTTAAAAGTTAACGAATTCGACGACGGAACCACAATAAGGGCAAGGCAAATAACCAAGCGAAGGATGCAGCGCCTTTACGTTCATAATTACCCGTATCAATCGAACTATCTTCAACAGTACAAGCCACGCCATTTGTCGTAGGTTTAAGCACAACCATGCGTGGGAGATATGCCGTTACCGGATCGCCATTTCCATTTAGCTCAAATAGCGGCAAGCCATTATCACCAATTATCACTTTCCCATCTTTATCAAATTGGTAAGCAGGTTTGCGAATAAAAGCGGTACCGACAATCGTTCCTTCTTCGTTGATGCTAGCACCTTCAACAACCACGATATCTGCGTTGTATTGCAGTTGCTTACCCGAGCCATCTTGTATATCTATTTGATGGCGAGCCCAGTTTCCACTGCTATTTTTCTCATAGCCCTTAGACTCACAGGTCAGTAATGTATTAATGTTACTGAATTCATCTGTTGGTTTATCATACAAAAAACCCGCTTTAGGCCGCGGTTTTTCTTTGTCGTACGTGGTTTCAATATAACCAACCACTTGGCCTTTATTATTAATATCTTTTGGCTTGCTTGAAAGATCACTCGTTTTTGCTGCAAAGTCATTTGGCGTTACTATGGTTGCATCTGCTTGAGTTGAATCAAAATAGAAGAACTTATCCCGTGCATAACCTTGCAAATAGCTACGGTAACTTCCCACCACCAGACCGTCATCATTAATAGCGTAGGCTATAGAACTCAATACTTTATTATCGCGAACTGGGATCCAGTGATACTGATACTCACCATTAGCGTCTTTAGCCCAGTAAGCCGCATCTTGGCGTAAATTATCAGTTTTACCATAACGATAAACGTGTGAACGCCCCACAGTAACTCCAGTATTATTCAACCCTACGGCCTGAGCAGTAAAGGTAAATGTACTATCTTTTGCAGGCGTTAATCCTAAAGGTAATTCAGTTCCTGTCGCAATATTGTTATCAATTTGCCATATATAAGCACGGGTCTGATATTGAATATTACGTGTCCCAGAAGCATTAGGATATTGTTCACGTTGCACACAAACGTCCAACGGTAAGGTATTATCTGTACCTAAACAATAAGTCACACGATCGCTGCCGTACTTGCTGATAGCAGTACTAGCATAACCCGCGACTAAATTATTGTTATTTACCGCAGATGCTGCTGACCAACCGCCAAGCTCAACCGTTTTGTCATCCTTAACAAATTGCGTATAAGGAGGTACTAATGGAATTTCGGTGTCACCCTGTTTCGCAATACCGCGAAACTCATAGTCACGGTAATACCAGTAATCATCAGCGACATTAGTCGTTGCAGTATTGTCGACTTTCTTTTCAGGCGCCGTCATATTACCAACTTTGATACCCACATCATTGATACCATAATAAAAGGTATCAACCGAGTTAATTACGGTGGTATCACTTGGCTGTGTAGTGCCATTAATACTATCAAACGTTGGTAACCAAGCACCTGTGGCACCATTTTGCGCGGCGGTAAAGGCAAAGTTATTCGCAACTATTGCCTCGGTAATTGAATAGGTGATGGTTTCTTCTGGAGCGATGCCATCTTCAATATCAATGATGCCATCTTCTACATCAGAAGTGCTGAGCTTTTTCTTACCCTTAGAAATACCGACTAACTCATCATTGGCATTGATGCCTAAAGCATAGCCATTACGCGTCCCCTCAAGAGTACCGAGTAGATCATAGTTATCTAAGTTAACAATTTCATACACAGGTGCAGCATGAGCACTATTCAATACACCAAGGACACCTAAGGCTACCAAGGAAAGGGCTTTATCCAACGTTGACTTCATTAATTCTATTCCCATTTTTATTATTGGTTTACTTCAGTGACTCAAGCTCTTCCCATCGCTCGAAGCAAACTTCCAACTGCTTTTCTTTATCTGCTAATTGGCTTAGCACTTGATTCACTTTATCTTGCGTCTGGCTATAGAAGTTTGCGTGACCAATGGTGATTTGTAGCGCGAGGATATCCGCTTCTAGCTGCTCCATCATACTGGGTAATGACTCTAACTCACGCTGTAACTTATATGACAATTTTTTTACTGTTTGAACTGGCTCAGCAAGTTTTACTTCTACTGGTTTTGTTTCAACCGCAGGTGCTTCGACCGCCTTTTGTGCACTAGGTTCCTCAGAATAAAATTTTGCTCCTTGGTTCACCGCATCTTGGTAACCACCCACATACTCGCTCCAATGGCCATTACCCGCATACCACCAACTACTGGTGACTGTATTGTCGATAAATGCCCTATCATGGCTCACCAATAAAAGCGTGCCTTGATACTCAGTCAGCAGCGACTCTAACAATTCTAGGGTCTCAATATCAAGATCGTTGGTTGGTTCGTCGAGTATGATTAAGTTTGCAGGACGAATGAGTAGCTTAGCCAGTAACAGACGGTTCTTCTCGCCACCCGATAACGCTTTAACTGGCGTTCGCGCGCGCATTGGTGAGAACAAGAAGTCCTGTAAGTAACTTAAAATATGACGGTCTTGACCGTTAATCGTGATGGTCTTTTTACCTTCACCGACGTTTTCCTCAACCGTTTGTTCAGGATCTAACGCCTCACGATATTGGTCGAAATAAGCAATATCTAACTTAGTTCCGACTTTAATCTCGCCCGATTGTGGTTGTAACTTCTCAATTAACAGTTTAATCAGCGTCGATTTACCACAGCCGTTCGGGCCAATCAGCGCGATACGGTCACCACGGATCACTGTGGTATTGAAATTCTTAACTAGGTTTTTGTCCGGTAAATTGAAATTTAGATCTTTAACATCAAACACTAACTTACCTGAACGCTCAGTATCCGACACCGCCATTTTAGCGTTACCTTGGCGATTCAAACGCTCACTGCGTTCGTCACGTAGGGCTTTAAGCGCGCGCACTCGACCTTCGTTACGGGTACGGCGAGCTTTAACACCTTGACGGATCCATACTTCTTCATCGGCTAGGCGTTTGTCAAATAAGGCATTTTTTTCAGCTTCGACACGTAGCCATTCTTGCTTACCATCAAGATAAGCTTGATAGTTGCCCGGCCATGATGTCACGACGCCACGGTCTAAATCGACAATACGCGTCGCCATACGAGCAATAAAGCCCCTATCATGGCTGATAAACACAATAGCACCTTGATAATCAAGTAAAAACTTTTCAAGCCACTCAATGGTATCTATGTCTAAATGGTTAGTCGGCTCATCGAGTAACAGCAAATCAGGCTCGCTGACCAATGCTCTTGCTAAGGCCACTTTACGTTGCCAACCACCCGATAACTCACTTAATAATTTGTCGGGATCTAGACTTAATAACTCACAATTTTGTTGAATACGTGAATCTAATTGCCAACCGTTGTAGTGATCTAACGTCTCTTGCAGGCCTTGCATCTCATTGAGCATACGATCCATTTGCTCAGGCGAAGCATGGGCAACATCGTGAGACAGTTGATGATATCGCTCAAGCGCATGCCCGACTTCTTTTAAGCCCGCAGCAATATAAGCATACACAGAACCTTGCTCGGCTTTTGGGGGATCCTGCTGTAGGCGGCTAACTGTAACATTACCAGCGATGTTAAATTCACCTTCATCCAGCAACACATCACCAGACAACACCTTTAATAAACTCGACTTGCCAGCACCATTACGGCCAACAATACACACGCGCTCGCCGCGTTGAATAGTAAAATCCGCTTTTTGTAATAACGGAGTGTAACCATAGGCTAAAGAGCCACTATTGATACGAACCAGACTCAAACTAAGCTCCTGTAAACTCTTGTAATTGCGTTGCATTAAATGGCCAATATAACTCGTTATCGTCCCTGGCTCTCAGCACAGGAATCGATACGCCATAACGCTGCGCGAGGTATGCATCATCACATATATCGATGGCATGATAGTTAATCTCGGCCGCGTCTAGTAACGCCGCAGCCAGCTCACACAGATGGCAACCGTCTGTGTGATATAGCAGATAAGGCCTGTTATCTAACTCTGTTTGAGTCAGCTCAGGCATGGGTTAGCAACCACGTGTTATGAATATGCGGGTTGCGTTTGTAATCCATCGGTAACGTGATGTCATCAATGTTAGTCACCTTGATATTCATCTTTGTCAGTGTCTCTATGTCCATTTTAAACTTGCGTTTATTGTTCGAGAACACTAACTCACCTGTTGGACTAAGCAGTTTGACTAAAGATGCCAGCAAGTTCACATGGTCGCGCTGTACATCAAAGGAGTCTTCCATCCGTTTAGAGTTAGAAAACGTCGGCGGATCGATAAAAATTAGATCGTACTGTTCACGGCAATCTCTAATCCACTGCATGCAATCAGACTGCACAAACTCATATTGTTTGCCTTGCAAACCATTGAGTGCAAAGTTGTCCTTTGCCCACGCGATATAGGTATTAGACATATCGACGGTCGTTACTGATTTGGCACCGCCAAGCGCGGCATGCACAGAAGCAGAACCGGTATAAGAAAACAAATTCAGTACGCGGCGACCCTTAGATTTTTGCCCCACTAAACGACGGGTTAAGCGGTGATCGAGAAATAATCCTGTATCCAAATAACCGGTTAAGTTCAATTTGAACTTAGCACCATATTCAGTGGTGATAAGCTCTAACTTACGCTCATCCAGCTTTTGATACTGACTCGTGCCCTTTTGACGCTCACGGGTCTTCATAATCATCTTGTTCGGATTGATACCAATGGCCGACGGCAGTGCTAACAATACATCGCTTAAACGACGCTTGGTTACGGCTTCAGGTATGGTCGCTGGCGCCATATATTCTTGAATAATCACGTAATCTAAGTATTTATCTACTGCGACGTTATATTCAGGAATATCAGCATCATAAATACGATAGCTATCGATACCTTCTTTTTGGGCCCATTTTTCTAATAGCTTGGCATTCTTTTTAATGCGGTTAGCAAACGCAGGAGCGATATCGGCAATGTCAACGCCATCGGGTAGCACTGGCGTGTCGCGACGAGTGCTGTTGGCATGCAAGGTATAGATGTTAAACACGCATTCTAAGGCGCCGTTGAACATCTTCATCTGTTTATCAGCTTTAAGCTTGAGTGATGAAATCAGTTCAATATCGCTACATAGCATGGCCACTTTCCAGCCGCCAAACTCTTTTTTAAACTTGTCACCGAGCTGATAGTAAAGCTGCAATAACTCAGACACATTACCTAAACGCTCACCATAAGGTGGGTTAGTGATCAAATAGCCGCTTTCCGCAGGCGGCTTTATCGTCAACGCATCAGCAACTTGAAACTCGATTAACTCCAGCACGCCAGCATTCTCAGCGTTACGTTTGGCAACGCCAATTAAATGCGCATCGATATCTGAGCCATAAAATTTAATGTCACAACGTTCAAGGCCTACTGAAGCACGTGCTTTGGCTTCTTCAACAACCTCTTGCCACATAGTTTTATCATGGCGACGCCAGTGTTCAAAACCAAAACGACTACGTTGCAAACCTGGGGCAATATCCGCTGCCATTAACGCCGCTTCAATTAGCACAGTTCCGCTACCACAAAAAGGATCGAGTAACGTCGAAGGCGCTGCTTGCCAGCCACTTCGTACTAGCATATTGGCAGCTAAATTTTCCTTCAATGGTGCTTCACCCGTAGTTGAACGATAACCACGTTGATGTAACGATGGGCCGGAAAAGTTTATCGCGATGGTGATTACGCCATTACGGAAATGTGCATCAATCTTAAAGTCAGCGTCGACGCGCGACACGTTTGGACGTTCGATATCATCGTCACGAAAACGGTCAACCACCGCATCCTTAATCTTTAAAGCGCCAAACTGGGTATTATTGATAAAGCCACCCGTACCGTGAAAATCGATACTAAAAGTGCATTTATTCGAAAAATGTGCAGGCCAGTCAACACAATAGGCTGCGTTATAGAGTTGCTCTGCCGACTCGCAGCTACCTTTATAGATAACCAACACAATACGGCTGGCTAAGCGTGTCCATAAAGTAATACGATACGCTAAAGCTAAAGGGGCGGTGAAATACACACCTGCAACACTCTCTTTTACTTCAGTCGCACCAAATTCTATCAGCTCTTGGGCTAAGCTATATTCAAAGCCCTTAGGGGCGGCAGCAAAAAAATTAAGCATGGGATATCAGTACGCAGTCAAAATCAAAGCGACATTATACCTGCTCGGATACATAAAAGATAAACAGTTATTAACCAATGCCCCATTTAGTCACTGTCTTGGTCTAAGATCATCAGCGAAAAATCGCCAACTTATGTTGAAATCGTATAAAAGCCCCCCACCTCGCTTTATATTTAAGCGTTCACCACCTTTTTTCAATCTTCGTCCTTGCATTGCCAGCGCTCTGCCGTTATAGTCTGCCCCGCTTTGAAGACGGACGCGGGATGGAGCAGCATGGTAGCTCGTCGGGCTCATAACCCGAAGGTCGTAGGTTCAAATCCTGCTCCCGCAACCATTTAAAAGCAAATAGTGAAGTAATACAGATAGATATCGGACGCGGGATGGAGCAGTATGGTAGCTCGTCGGGCTCATAACCCGAAGGTCGTCGGTTCAAATCCGGCTCCCGCAACCACTTTCTATATGTGTTTATAATGAGAAACAGCTTATCGGGCTCAACCCTTTATAAACAACAGGCGAAGGTAGCAGGTTTAAATCCAGCTTCCGTAACCCAATTCTTAGATGACAGAATTAAAACAGTAATCAACAGGAACAATCGGACGCGGGATGGAGCAGTATGGTAGCTCGTCGGGCTCATAACCCGAAGGTCGTCGGTTCAAATCCGGCTCCCGCAACCAATTCTTAGATAACAGAATTAAAACAGTAATCAACAGCAACAATCGGACGCGGGATGGAGCAGTATGGTAGCTCGTCGGGCTCATAACCCGAAGGTCGTCGGTTCAAATCCGGCTCCCGCAACCAATCTCTTGATAGAAGAGTCAATCAACCAGCATAAGCTGGTTTTTTTGTACCTGAGATCCGTAGAGAAGCTGGCTAAAGCAATATGCTAACTCATCGGGCTCAACTCTTCATAAACAACAGGCGAAGGTCGTCGGTTCAAATCCGGCTCCCGCAACCAATCTCTTCATAGAAGAGTCAATCAACCAGTATAAGCTGGTTTTTTTGTACCTGAGATCAGTAGGGAATGCAGACTAAAGCAATGCAATATGCTAGCTCAACGCTTTATTATTTGACTCGCCGCGATTAGCAATATACATAACGCTCAAATACAAGCCCCATTGCACTCACCTTCCACCAGCCAATATCTAGAAACATAGCAGCCGTGTCATATTAATATTTACCTATTGAAGTAGAGGTATTTTTTGGATATCAAATTGACCATGAAACTAATTTTAGGCAGCTGCATCAAATTAAATTGAGAGCCAAACCTTCCGACCAATATCGCTACGTTTATGTTGAAACATCAGGTAAATAAAAACCCGCTCAAGATCAGATCTTGGCGGGCTTAGACGATCAGCATTATCACTACTTTGAATTAGCCGCTTTAATCATTTTACTTTAACGATATCAAGTGACTATATTATTTAATGCTTAGAGCGGCAGTCGTCCATTAAATGACAGTGCTAACGTAGTGCTATCCACATATTCAAGCTCGCCCCCCACTGGTACGCCATGGGCAATGCGACTAATTATAACTTTGTGGCGTCTAGCCATATCAGCAATAAAATGCGCTGTTGCCTCGCCTTCTACCGTCGGATTCGTCGCCAAAATCAACTCGGCAACATCACCCGAAGCCAAGTGGCGCTCAAGTAACGCTAAACCTAGCTCTTCTGGTCCCACACCATCGAGTGGCGATAAATGACCTAAAAGAACAAAGTAGCGACCAGTGAAATGTCCACCAGCCTCAATGGCTAACACATCTGCCGGCGTTTCCACCACACAAATGGTGGCGGACATTCCGCGTTTATGGCTAGCACAGATAGGACAGAGGGTTTCTTCAGTGTAGGTTCGGCAAGACTGACAATGACCGACGTCACTCATCGCACTGGACAGCGCACTGGCTAATTTAAGCCCTGCTTTTCGGTCGCGCTCGAGTAACTGAAACGCCATACGTTGCGCCGATTTAGGCCCAACCCCAGGTAAACAACGCAGGGACTGAATTAACTCATCTAACAGTGGACTAAATTTCATCGGCTATCTCAATTAAAATGGCATTTTCATGCCTGGTGGTAATTGCATGCCACCAGTGACTTCGGCCATTTTAGTTTTTTGGTTTTCTTCGATTCGACGAGCAGCGTCATTACAAGCCGCAGCAATCAAATCTTCCAGCATTTCTTTGTCGTCTTCCATCAGGCTTGAGTCGATTTCAACTTTACGCACTGTGTGCGCGCCAGTCATGGTGACTTTCACCAAACCTGCACCAGATTCACCCACCATTTCCATACGGGCGATTTCTTCCTGCACTTTGGCCATTTTTTCTTGCATCATCTGGGCCTGTTTCATCAGATTGCCCATACCGCCTTTTCCAAACATAGTCTTTTCTCTTCTATTAGGGTTAGTCGCAAGCATTAACGCGGCTAATCTTACTTAAATAAATGGGATTGGCAATCAATGCCGTTATCTTGTTAATAAACTTATGATCTCGATGCCGAGTTTCTCAGCAGCATCACTATAAATATGCACTTTGCGCTCAAATTTAAACCACAAGGTTACAAATTAACGACGAACATTTTACCCAAGGGCTCATCAATACTGGTTAACTCGCCGCCTCAGTTAACTCAGGTAACGCTTGTATTTGCTGACTGCGTAAATTCAACAACTCGGGCGGATACACTAAACTGTCGGCATTGAGTTCGGCGCCCATACGTTGGATCAACCATTGCACATTCTCATCATGGATCAGTGATTGATGTGCCTGTTGCAGCAACTCTTGATGGAAACGCTTACGTAACTCTAAGGGCGTTTCCCGCTGCGCATCGATTCCTATGACCACTTGTACCCGTCTTGGGTTCCCGAGCACAGCACTTAATGCCTGCTCAAGCTGCACGATGGCACCATCGGCAGCAAGATGCTTCTGATTCGGTTTGAGCAATAATAGCAAAGGTTCGCTCTGTGTTTGGCAAACTGAATTGACAGCAAGTTGCCGCACTCGACCGCCGATATCTAGACTCGCCATTAGCTTATACCAATGTAAATCGAGTGGATGGCCGCTTATCGGCAAAGTCGTATTGAGCGCACCTTCCACTGCATGCGAGGTATGAGTAAGTACAGCCGTACTCGTCAGTGTTACCGCAGAGGCTGGGACTTGCGATTCATCTTGATGCTTTTTTGTTTGAGTCTGAAGCATTGCTGACGTTGGAGTCGTTTCCAACGGCTGTCCGATGTGCAGCCCTGCACTGCCATCTCGCACATTATTTGATGCATGATTGATTAAATGAGTCGTATCTAAAGACGTTTGAGCATAATCAGTCTGAACACTATTCATAGCAGCGCTATTAATATCGACACTGTTCATAGCAGCAGTATTCGTGTCAGCACTGTCTACACAAGTACTATCAACTTGAGTCGTTGTGAGGTTATCAGTTGCTGGCGCAGCTTCCCAAGGTGGACGATCATAGGTGGAGGTAGCTTTGATAAGTTCTGCAGCGACTAATCCAGCTGAACTTGTAATCGAAGGCGCCGCTTGGTGAACAGCGATAGGCTCAAGATCTAAGTCAAAATCATCACCAAAATCTAGATCGGAAGCTAAATGGGAGTTTACGTCAGATTCAGATGTAGGAGCGGTAGATAATGCCGCACTTGCATGACTGGCCCCAATTTTAGAGCTAGGTTTAGGTAACGTTACACCCGCAGGTTTATTGCTTGGCACCTTTAATTTTGAGTCCTGTGACGACTTTTTTTCATCACCGTCCTTAGCACTTAGAGCATCAAGATCTGATAACAGTGAATCCCGCGCCGCTAATACTGCCGAGAGAATATCATCATCCGCTAAAGGTACGCAGGTTGGTATTGGTGCCGAAGTAGACTCTTGGGCCACTGCAGCTAACTGATGGTCAACTGAACCTTGCACGCCCACTGCGCTTTGAATATAAGCTGTGTTTTGAGTACTATCTGCGTGTTGAACCTCATCAGGCTCAGCTTGAGGCTCAAAGCTGTGATTAAAGTCATCGTCATTATAAAAGCCTGACGAGAATCCAACGTAAGCATCTTGATAGGAATCGAGCGGCGCAGATTCTTGAGCATAATCCACTATTAGTGAAGATGAATGCTCAATGCCATTATCCTCAGTAGCAGTGGCAGGCATTATGGTTGGAACACAAGAATCATGGATTGGTGCAAAAGCGCCTAGCGCTGACGATAATGCGTGAGGCTCTGCCTTCATATTGGCGCTGTCAGCATTAAATCCCTGACTCTGGGCCTGACTTAAAATAACCGCCTGCTCGGTAATTAATGCCGCATCCGCGTCAAACTCTGCTGACTCCCACTCGTCATTGGCATCATCGATTACCATTTCCTGAACACTTCTTACCGCATCAGCGCCCTTAGGTGTTACAGCGAGGGGACTTTCAGCTGAAGGGATTTTAAGAGACGTTTCAGCTTGATGACTCGCTGCGGTTTGCTCAATTAACGCTGTTTTTTTTTCAGCCGTTGGTTGCTCTTGCGCTACCGCTTGCGGCGTAATTGATGTCTGTCTTTCGGGTAACATGACCTCGGCAACAACATCAGGCTGCCAACGTTTTACCGGTTTTTCTGGTACAAAAGCAACAGCACGTAATAGCGCCATCTCAAGCCCCGATTTAGGATCCGGTGCATGGGGTAAGTCTTTGCGGCCCGTTAATAAAATCTGATAATAAAGCTGCACTTGTTCCGGCTTAAGCTGCTCGGCAAAGGCGCGAATTTGTGCGCTATACAAGGATTGCTGCGCGCAAGCGGGGGCAAATTGGGTCAAGGTAATTTGATGTAACAACTCAAGTAAACTGCGTAGCACTTCTTGGGCATCTGCGCCGTACGCGAGCACTTGGGCACAGGTATGCATTAACACACCAATATCGGCATCGGTTAAAGCTTTAAGTAAAGCAACCACATGCTGCTCATCAATACTGCCTAGCATGGTTTGCACTTGGCCAAGCATCACATGACCGCCACCAAAGGCGATGGCTTGATCTGTCAAACTCAAGGCATCACGCATACTGCCATTGGCGGCTTTAGCCAGCAGTTTTAGGGCTTCAGCATCAAAGGGAAACTGCTCTTGGGTCAAGATATGATTCAGCTGAGTGCCAATTTCAGCTTGGGTCAGGCTTTTTAAATTGAACTGCAAACAACGAGATAACACAGTTACGGGCAGTTTCTGTGGATCGGTGGTCGCCAGAAGAAATTTAACGTGTTCAGGAGGTTCTTCTAAGGTTTTGAGCAGTGCATTAAAGCTACTACGCGACAGCATGTGCACTTCGTCGATAAGATAAACCTTAAAACGGCCACGAGTCGGACGATACTGCACATTGTCGAGTAGCTCACGGGTATCATCTACCTTAGTCCGAGATGCGGCATCGACTTCAATCAAATCGACAAAACGGCCTTGGGCGATTTCCACGCAGCTGCCGCAAACACCACAGGGGGTCGCTGTTACGCCTTGCTCGCAATTTAAGCCTTTGGCAAAGAGTCGCGCCAAGCTGGTTTTACCAACACCGCGCGTTCCCGTAAACAGGTAAGCATGATGTAAGCGCTGCTGGCTTAACGCATTGGTCAAAGCTTGCAAAACATGGCTTTGGCCAACCATTTGATCAAATGTGGCAGGGCGCCATTTTCTGGCTAACACCTGATATGACATGGGACTCCCCAGAGTATGTGATACAAAAGCGGGAGCATGCGCCCCAAGAACGTTGAAAGATAACATGTCACGATTTGACATGCCATCAAACTATCCCAAGGCGCCTGTAGCTGCAGATTTATTCGCCTTCAAACTCGCAAAGTTTAACCAACTCAAGCCCTAATGCGGTTAAACGTGCTTCACCGCCTAAATCGGGTAACGAGATAACAAAAGCGGCATGTTTCACTTCACCGCCCAGTTGGCGAATGAGTTTCACTGTCGCTTCGATAGTACCGCCAGTGGCGAGTAAATCGTCAACCACCAGCACTTTGTCATTAGCATTAATCGCATCGGTATGAATTTCTAGACTATCGTGACCATATTCCAACTCATAACTTTGGCTAATGGTTGCACGCGGTAGTTTACCGGGCTTACGCACTGGCACAAAACCCACACCCAATTCTAATGCTAGCGGCGCACCAAAGAAGAAACCACGGGCTTCGGTACCCACAATTTTGGTAAAACCTTGGCCACGATAATGTTCCACTAGCAAGTCGATAGTCGCTTTATAGGCTGCTGGGTTTTCAAGCAAACTGGTGACATCGCGAAATAAAATCCCTTCCTTAGGATAATTAGGAATTGTTTTAATGCTTTGTTTTATCAAGGATAAGGTTTCTGTATTCATAGCCATCATATTTACTTAATAAGTTACTTAATCAATTCACCAACCCATGGATCGGCGGTATAAAACAAAACGTCCACACTAGGTGGACGTTTTGTCGAAAGTCAGACAAAGTTTATGCCGCTTTAGTTTTAGTTGCAACAATCACAACGCACAAGTGATGTAAAGGTTATCAATTTGTGCCTTAGATCAAACCCTGTCGGCACAGTGTTAAATCTCCTCAACCATGACGCGGCAAAAATTATTGGCAACAAATTGAATCCATCGTATCGTTCAATCATCCCTCTATTTCAGGGATCTCTTTGAGATACCAGAGTAAGACGAGTGCCATCACGAGCAGCAAACCTTTTACCCAAAGGATAGGCACCACAACAATGCTGACACTAAAACTGAGTGCGCTAACTATCATGGCTTTGCGTTTCAATCCCTTACGCATTGCTCGCTGCTCTTGCCACTGGGTTAAGGCATCGGCAAACCAAGGATGTGTCATCAACCAATAGTGTAAACGTTCACTCGAGCGGGCAAAGCAGAAGGCTGCAAGCAAGATAAACGGCACGGTCGGCAGCAAAGGCAGCACTATACCGAGTAAACCAAGGGCTAATGCGATTAATCCCAACAGTAAAAATAACCCGCGTTTTATAGCCATAATATTAAAAATACACCATTAAAAATAAAGCCACTCAAAGAGTGGCTAATACTATACAAATTTAGCATTAATGTTGGATTAAACTAAACCAAAATGCTTTAACCACATCAAACTCGCAGGTAGCGTGGGTAGCAACAATACTAAAATAAAACCAGCAAAGTACATAAAGTTAAATGGGTCTTTAAATGGCTCGCTACTCATTACAGCTCCTCGAGTATGGGGATAAAGTATAAATATCGCAGGAATAACAAAGTGACTTAGATCACAAAACTGTCCATATTGTAGCGGTTTGTCAAATCAATAAAAACCCTGTAAAAGTAAGGTTATTGCATTTATTTCGCTAACCGAGCTCATTTAACGACCGGCGGCCTAGCACAATGCCTTTGCTTGCTAATTGCTCGAGTAATTGTAGGCAACCTTGCTCAATCACCAGAGGTTCCATTTGAGGGTAAATGTTAGTTAACCAATTGACTATCTGTATAAATGTCACATTGCTTTGTGACGTTAACAATGCCATTACCTGTGCACTTAAAGGGCTTAACTGCAAAAAACAGACTTCGGCATCAACGTCTTGATAGAGACAAAAAAATACAGGGATGTCGAGGCGTTGCTGTGGGCGATAATCCTGACGAATATGTTGTACTTCAAAATGATACTGCGCAACCCTCGCCGTCTGCGACAGGTATAACGTCTGCAACGAAAGTTGTTCAGGGCTCAGTGAATACTCATCATCACGGCTTTGTGCCACCGCAACCACTAATTCAAGCCATTCATAGTGGGCTAATTCCGGCATAAAAAGCGGATCATTATCCGTGAGCTGATATTGCTGTTGTAAGAAATTTAAAAACTCCCCCGCTATATCAATAAAAATCGGCGATTGGCAGTCATGCTGACTAAAAAATCTCTGCACCAATGCCTGCCAAGCTTCATCAGAATACAAACTTTTCAGCACAGGGAAACCGTTGGATACAAAACCCATGACATTATTAAAAAATAACTCACGGTAAACCTGCATGTGGCGCACATCGGTATCGATGGGCAATGGCAAAGAAGGATCGCGGATATAATCGATAAAGGATTGCTGCACTTGCTTAAAATCCATTAGGCAATCCTCTTTACTGCATGACGACTATTCTGGGCATTAGGGCTGAGCGCCACAGTTTGATAAGCGCGTATTTGCTCTATCTCTACCATGAGTTCTGCGGTTGTCGGTAAATTAAAATCACGCTCAAGCAAAGTCGGCTTTACTCCATGCAAGGCATAGCAGCGTTGCAGTAATGCCCATACCGGATCGTTAATAGCTGCGCCGTGGGTATCGATAAGTAAATCTTCTGCTTGTTTATAGTGCCCAGCGATATGCAAATACGCGATGCGCTCCGTTGGCATAGCCTTTAAAAAAGGCTCGGCATCATATTGATGATTAACCGAATTTACATAGATGTTATTAACATCTAATAGCAGTTTGCAATCGGCTTCTTGCAGCACAGCATTGACAAATTCAAGCTCACTCATTTGTGCGCCAGGTGCGGCGTAAAAAGACACATTCTCTAAAATGAGTGGCCGCTCAAGGATGTCTTCCACTTGCTTGATACGCGCCGCCACATGTTTTACCGCAGCGTCGGTAAAAGGAATGGGCATAAGATCGTATAAATGGCCTTGCCCTGAGCAATAACTTAAATGTTCGGAATAGACTTGGATTTGGTGTAAATCCATAAAGGTTTTGATATTTTTTACAAACGCGAGATCTAAGGGGTCAGGGCTACCAATGGATAAACTCAAACCGTGGCAGTAGAAAGTATGTTGCTCGGTCAATTCACGAAATTGGCGGCCAAATTTACCACCTAATGTCATCCAATTCTCAGGTGCCACCTCAAAAAAATTAATAGCATCAGGCACCTGTAAACAAAACTCACTGAGCATTTCTCGCCTTAACCCCAGCCCGACCTGCGCCGCATTTTTCTGATTATTCATAGCACTTCACCAACGCTGATGATTTTCAGCTGAGATAAAAAAGAGGCCAGCATAGGCTGGCCTGAACACACTCCATAAGCCCGATCATGCAAGAGATAATACCCGCTGGCGTTATTTCACTTCTTTTTTAACGGCTTCGACTTTAGCATCAACTTTCTCGGCAGTTTTTTTCATGTCGGCGCCGCATTTGGCTTCACCACATTTGCCTTCTTTCGCTTTTTCAGTAGCGGCTTTCTTCATATCGGCACCGCATTTTGCTTCGCCACATTTGCCTTCTTTCGCTTTTTCAGCTGCGGCTTTCTTCATATCGGCGCCACATTTCGCTTCACCACACTTACCTTCTGAGCCGACGATTTGGTAACCGGTGTCCATCGCTTCAAAACCAAATGGGTTCGTTTGTGCATTGACAGCAAATGCTGAACTCATCACAACTGAACCTAACGCGACTGCCACTGCTGTTTTTTTAACTGAATTCATAAAATAACCCCTTCTTGTTTATTGAGTAATGTTAACCAACAACAGAGTAAATCGCTGGCTCACAACAAAAGACCTGCCTTGTTTCAATCCTGTTGCAAAAAATATCACTAAATCACAGAAATGGCCAAAATATCCTGTTGGGGCGATTATTTTGGCGTGAAGATTATTGTTTAGTCCACCTATTTATCCCCATTAACTAGGCCACTTTGTAACTTAGGGCTGATAAGGTAGAATGCTCGCCCTTTGCAACAGATATGGGTTTACTGCAGTGCGCGTGATTTTGGCTCCTATGGAAGGCGTAGTAGACGCTTTGATGCGTGACATCTTATCGACTATCAATCCCTACGATTTACTCGTCACTGAATTTGTGCGTGTGGTAGACCAACTGTTACCAGATAAAGTTTTTTTAAAGCTGTGTCCTGAGTTACTCAATAACGGTAATACCCCTTCAGGTACGCCAGTGCGAGTGCAGTTACTCGGCCAAGAACCCCAATGCATGGGCGAAAATGCTCTACGCGCAATTGAACTGGGCTCACACGGTGTCGATGCCAACTTTGGCTGTCCAGCAAAAATCGTTAACCGCAGTAAAGGTGGCGCCGTATTACTGCAATATCCAGAAAGTGTGCACGATATTGTTAAAGCTATGCGTCAAGCTGTCCCAAAAGAACACTCAGTGACCGCAAAAATTCGCTTAGGTTATGAAGATAAATCACTGTTCATGGAAAATGCCATAGCCGTGTATGAAGCAGGAGCAACGGAACTTGCCATCCATGCGCGCAGCAAAGTCGACGGTTACAAGCCGCCAGCCTACTGGGAATACATTACAGAAGTACGCAAGCGTTTGCCTATTCCAGTGATTGCTAACGGTGAAATTTGGAACCGCGACGATGCAAAGCGTTGCATCGAAGTCACAGGCTGCGACAGCATCATGATCGGCCGTGGGGCGATTTCATTACCCAATTTAGCCGATACCATCAAAACAGGCGCAACTCCTTATACGTGGGAGCAAACCTTAGCGTTAATGCTCAGCTACACCCAAAGGGAATTAAATGGTCGTAAAAGCGACTATTATCCTGCTCGAATCAAACAGTGGTTTACCTATCTCAATCGTCAATATCCCGCGGCCGATATCTTATTTAGAGAGCTGCGAGTCTTTAAAACGACAGAAGAAATCGTTGCAGTATTAGAGACAGCACAGCGCAATTTAAACGACTAACCATCAAGGTTTAGCATCAAACCTCAATAGGCCACTCTGTGTGTATCTGCGATGAAAGGAACTTTTTTATCGCAGATGTGACGCGATAAGGATGAGCGATTTTAAAAACGCAAAAAAATGAAAATGTGGCAGATACTTGATCTTCATCATAGTTGTTGATAGTGGAACAATTAGACTGAACGCCTAGAGTTAAATGAATATAGGCTATTTTACGTGAGTATTACCCATATCAGACATGAATTGTCAGAGCTTGAAGCTAATCTAAGGATAGAAATCGGCGCGATCCCTTCGTTCCTCGAAGCCATAGGAAAGCATTATACTAGTCTGAGCTTAACTGAGCTTATCGATAAATTGGCTCAAACCCCATTGGCAGAACACCCGCTATTTAGTCAATTAAATAAACTCGACGCAGCTTTTTGTCAGCTCGATTTAGGTCTTTATGGTCTTTGCTCCGATTGCGAAGCTGAAATCGAAACCGTGCGGTTAACTCAAGACCCCACCGAGCAGCGCTGTAACGCATGTGCTGATCATTATCAACATGAGCATCGCCACGAGCTACGGCTCAATCATTGATAAAACTCCCGCTTATTTAACCTAAACTTGTGATAATACATTGAACTAACCGCTATCTACGTGTTTAATTTTCAGCTAATAAAAAGCCCAGCGCACAGCAGGTACTATGCGCAAGCGAATAGAAGCATTTTGTAATATCTATAATTTTTAAGTAGTTTAATCCTAATTTAATCCTAAATAGCAGAAATAAATTAACAGATGAAACTCACAAACAGCAACTGAACATCCAATGCATGAACATCCAATGCATGAACATCCAATGCAAAGTCTAATGCCATCGCAACCAAGGCTCATAACACCCTTATCAAGTTAATTAATGAGCATTATCATGCAAAAGAGAAACATCGAGATGATCAGCGGCATTTTCTGCACTCGGTTCAGTTAGAAAAGGAATGCAGCCAAGAAAAGGCGCTGACATCATCCCTTTAAGGCTAACTAGATTTTCGTCAAACATGCTCATTTCAGGATCGATACGATTTGCCACCCAGCCTGCAATGGTAAGACCATCAGCCAGTATCGCTTCTTGGGTCAGTAAGGCGTGATTTAAACAACCGAGTTTCATGCCTACCACGAGTATGACCGGCAGCTCAAGTTTCTGCACCACTTCCGACAAATACCTGTCCTCACCTAATGGCAAACGCCAGCCACCCGCGCCTTCAATCAAGCAAAAATCCGCTTGGGAAAATGCCGTAAAATCTAAGCTATCGACAATCGCCTCTGGCGTTAAACGCATGCCTACTTGAGCCGCGGCAATATGCGGCGCGATGGCGGGTTCAAAACTAAAAGGGTTAACGAGCGGATACGCAAGTTTTAACGACGATGAGGTCATCAGCTGCAGAGCATCGGCATTTCGCAAGCCTTCAGAGGTTTGTGCACAGCCCGAAGCAATAGGCTTAATGCCTAGGGTCAGCATAGTGTTAGCAGCGAGAATGCCCACGGCAGAATCTGCGCTAGCAATATGGCCTAAACGATTCACTGCGGTTAATAATGCTGATGAGACTAAGGTTTTACCACTGTCAGTATCTGTACCTGTTACAAAAAACATATGAGATCCTTATGTTCGTCGATCGCTGTTGGCTGATTTTGCTCAGTTGACGACGTTATATGTCCATCATCATAGGCCTAAATCGCTATCAACTAAATGCTTTATAAAACGGTGATTTATAAACACTCGCATTAAAGGAAAATAGTGTGACTCATGTACGGGTATTATACTTTTAAAGCGCTATGTCGACATATTTTTAAGCATTACGTCGCGCGCGGATCTGTACTATTTGATAGGTTAACGGTAGACCGTCGGGTAAACGTAGCACCTCGGCTTTGGCCTGTATTCGTTGCCAATCCTCACGGCCACGCAGCCGTGGAGTTCGGTCTGCAACAGCGATAGATGCGCGGGCTGATTGCACCGAAGCGCCGACCCCTTTAATGGAATAGAGTAATGCTTTTAATGTATCAAAATGCACTGTCATTGGGATGAGCTGCACATCTAAATGCTGCCATATATCGAGTTTAAATGCTGTTTTGAGCGCCTCAACCGTAGAGAAGTCATTCACCCTTAAGCCTAATTCAGCTAATTGATGAAGGCTCCCCTCAGCCACCAGCGTCACATGACACTCGCCGCCAGGCTTTAGTACCCGCGCCATCTCAGCCACAGCGGCAGGAAAATCCGCACACCACTGCAAAGCCAGATTCGAATAAATAACATCCATACTGTTATCGCTAAAGGGTAAATACTGCGCATCTGCGCATACCCCATGATAATCGGGATAGGACTGATTTAACTTATGTAACATGCCAAGGGCAATATCCACGGCAAACACAGCGCTAAACTGGTTATCCATAGAAAGCCTGTTAGGATAACATGCTGAAAAATCAGTCCCCGGACCCGCCCCAATATCTAACAGATTACCTTGGACGAATAAACTGCTGAGTAAACTGGCGGCGCTCAGGCGCTGTAATTTATTATGATCTTGATAGCTATTGGCCGCGGCGGAGAAGCGCTGCGCAATCTTAACCTCTGTGGAATGAGGCTTGATTTCAACAGGTTTGATTACTTCAGACTCTTTTAGACTTAGCATTTTGCTTCACACTCATAACACAATTCAAATTCAAAAAACTCACCCAATCTCTAAAGCGCATTTATCTGTACTCATCGGCGGCGAGGCGCTCACTCACGCGAGGGATATTAACGCGACTGAGCACTTGGGCTAATTGCGCAGCACAAGCTGCAATATCTTCAGCGCTATGCGCCGCGGTTAAGGTAATACGTAAACGCGCCGAGCCCACAGGCACTGTAGGCGGGCGAATAGCGCCAACCCAAATACCAGCCAGCCTTAACTCCTCGGCCACTTGCAGGGTTTGCTGCGCATCACCAATGATTAATGGCTGGATTGCTGTGTCTGAGCCTAAAAGAGGCACATTGGCATCAAGGCATAAGCGCTTAAACAGCGCAATATTTGCAAGCAGTTTTTGCTGTAATTCAGGATGCGCCGTGCTGTACTGAACAGCAGCTAACGCCAGTGCGGCATTGGCAGGCGATAATGCGGTCGAATAGATATATTCACGGGCATTACTGACCAAAAAGTCGATCAGCGCTTGGCTTCCCAAAACCGCTGCGCCTTGGCAACCTAAAGCTTTACCAAAGGTCACCACTTGCACATCGATAAGCTTGGCGGCTTTATCTATTACATCACTATTTTTATAACCATCGAGCACCGCAAAACCATGGGCATCATCAACAATCAACCAAGTATTGTGTTGACGACAAAGCGCTGATAACTGCGTGATCGGCGCACAATCCCCGTCCATGCTAAACACGCTTTCTGTGATTAACGCCGATGCGTGATTTCGAGTCAGAAGCCGCTCAGCGCTTTCTAAGGAATTGTGTAAAAAACGTTTCAGCTGCGCGCCGCTGTCCTGCAAACCATCAATAATTGAGGCGTGTACTAGCTTATCGGCAACCACAATATCGTGTTGATCAAACAGGGTTTTCATCAGCGCCGTATTGGCACTAAAGCCTGAGCAAAATAGTAATGCTGCTTCATGCCCCGTTAAGGCGCAGAGCTTATGCTCAAGCGCGAAATGTGCCTCACTGTAACCTGTTACTAATGGCGAAGCGCCACTACCAACACCGTAAGTCTGCGCGCCAAGGTGCAAGGCGTCAGCAAGTTCTGGCAGGCGGGATAAACCTAAATAATCATTACTGCTAAAATTAACATAGGATCGCCCTTCGAACACAAAGCGTGGGCCCGAAGTAGATGCGTTAGTATTAAGGGCATGATCGACACTCAACACTTTACGTTGTCGCAGTAATCCTTGCTCACGCAAAGCGTGCTGACGGGCTGCAATTTTAGTCTCAAGCAGAGAACTCATTTATTTGCTCTTAAGAAAGATAGTCTCAAACAGAGTTGCCTCAAACGTTATCGCATAGATGAGAATAACGGCATAAGATTAACAGCCACAACCGTTATAAGGTTGTGGCCTCAGGTCTAAATATTGCCTAATATTACAACGCAGCCGCATCATAAAATGCTGCTGATGACTTATCTTGATACGCCGCCGCTTTAGCCAATACGGCCTTTTCTTCTTCCAGTTTTGCCACTGGTCCCTGTTCTGGACGTAGGCCCAAACGACGGAATAACCCCATATCATCACTTTCTTCTGGGTTTGGCGTGGTTAGCAATTTACAACCGTAGAAAATCGAGTTGGCGCCAGCAAAGAAACACATGGCCTGCAGCTCATCACTCATATTTTCACGCCCCGCCGATAAACGCACGCGCGAAAGTGGCATTAAAATACGTGCCACGGCAATGGTACGCACAAATTCTAATGGATCGAGATCGTCCAGTTTCTCAAACGGCGTGCCCGCCACTTTGACCAGCATATTGATCGGCACTGAATCAGGATGCTGCGGTAAATTAGCCAGCTGTTGTAGTAAACCTGCGCGATCCGTTGCCTTTTCACCCATACCAACAATCCCGCCAGAGCACACTTTCATGCCAGATGCGCGCACATTTGTCAGTGTATCCAACCGATTTTGATAGGTACGTGTGGTGATCACATCGCCGTAATATTCAGGCGAAGTATCTAAATTGTGGTTGTAATAATCTAAGCCAGCACCAGCGAGATCATTAGCCTGGTCTTCTGACAGCATGCCGAGCGTCATACAGGTTTCCATACCTAAGGCTTTGACTTCTTGTACCATTTGCTTAAGGTACGGCATGTCTTTTTCTTTAGGATTACGCCAAGCTGCGCCCATGCAGAAACGAGAAGCCCCCGCGGCTTTAGCGCTGCGCGCCTCGGTCAGCACAGTTTCCATTGCCAGCAAACGCTCTTTCTCTAGACCTGTGTCATAACGGGCGCTCTGCGGGCAGTATTTGCAATCCTCAGGGCAAGCACCGGTTTTAATCGATAACAAGCGGCTAATTTGCACTTCATTAGGATCGTACACTTCACGGTGAATGCTGTGGGCTTTAAATAACAAATCATTCATCGGCAGCGCAAATAAGGCTTCGATTTCTTCCCGCTTCCAATCATGACGAACTTGCAACAGCGACATTGAATACCCTTTTTATTCTGTCTTTTATCTTGGCTAGGATAACCTCAGCCCTTAAACTGTCAACGCCAACCAGTAAAGCCGGTTTACTAGTGGCCACTTTACAACCAACCTAGTGAGCATTTATGCCCAATTTACTCGATTTTGATTTTGATAGAGCCCATATTTGGCATCCTTATACCTCAATGACCCGTTCTCTTCCTGTTTTTGGTGTACATAGTGCAAAGGGCTGCGATCTTGAACTCGTCGATGGCCGCAAACTTATCGATGGCACCAGTTCATGGTGGGCCTGTGTTCATGGTTATGCACATCCCACAATATTAACCGCGATGGAAAAACAGCTACATCAGCTGAGCCATGTGATGTTTGGCGGCATCACCCATGAACCCGCCATTGAACTGTGTAAAAAACTTATCGCTATGACCTGCGAACCGCTAACAAAGGTCTTTTTGTGCGACTCTGGCTCAATCGCAGTTGAAGTGGCGATTAAAATGGCGTTGCAGTATTGGCAGGGTCAAAATACACATGAAGGTTTACGCCCGTTAAAGCAACGTATTCTTACGGTTAAGAAGGGTTACCACGGCGATACCTTTGCCGCCATGAGCGTATGCGATCCCGAAGGCGGCATGCACACTATGTTTGGCGATGCTGTCACTAAGCAATCTTTTGTGCCCGCACCGCAAACCGCCTTTGGCGAAACGTTGCAAGCCGATGATTTAACGGCGATGCGCAGTATCTTAAGCACTCATCACAACGACATTGCCGCAGTGATCATAGAGCCGATAATGCAAGGCGCGGGCGGTATGCGTTTTTACAGTGCGGATTATTTAATCGGCCTTCGCGCGTTGTGCGATGAATTTAATGTGCTGTTAATCTTAGATGAAATCGCCACTGGCTTTGGCCGCACAGGCAAGCTATTTGCCTATGAACACGCCAATATCACTCCAGATATCTTATGTTTAGGTAAAGCGCTAACGGGCGGTTACATCAGTCTAGCGGCAACGCTATGTACCGATAAAGTTGCCCAAGGTATAAGCCAATCTCCCGCGGGCGTGTTTATGCATGGCCCTACTTTTATGGGTAACCCGCTAGCCTGCGCCGCGGCATGTGCAAGCTTAGACTTAATTAACCGCAATGAATGGCAAGCGCAAGTGGCCGCTATCGAGCAGCAAATGCGCGTTGAACTTAAGGATGCGATTGATTTACCGAGCGTAAAAGATGTGCGAGTGCTCGGCGCTGTCGGCGTGTTAGAGATGCATGATCCCGTCAATACCGCTGAACTACAGCAACAATTTGTTGATTTAGGGGTGTGGGTTCGCCCCTTTGCTAACCTAATTTACATTATGCCACCCTACGTGATTAGCTCAGCGCAGTTAAGCCAACTCACCAGCGCGATGAAGCAAGTCGCAGGAGGCATTAGCGTATCATCAAGCCATTCAACGCAACAACTTATCAGCCACGGTTAGTGGTGGCTGATACCTTTATTTCACTGAACTCATTTAACTAGACGCATTTTTAATGGGTTCATTTTACTAAGCTTATTTCACTAGGCTAGAAATCAACGCCCGCAGCGCCGCAGGTTTTATCATTTTTGCCATATAGTGATAACCGCGGCGTTGCACATCTTCCACCAGCTCTTTACGGGTATTGGCAGTAATCAAAATACCGGGTAAATCTTTGCCATAAAGTGCGCGGATACCGTCCATCGCATCAACCCCATTTTGGCCATCATCTAAGTGGTAATCTGCGAGCACAATATCGGGCGCAACGCCCTTAAGCCCTAACTTAATGCGTGCATCGGATAAATCTTTGGCACAAATAACCTCACATTGCCAACGACTTAATAAGCTTTCTAACCCAGCCAAAATCGCTTCTTCGTTATCGATACACAATACCTTAATACCCGATAACGGCTGTAATAATGAGGGTAATGCCTTTATTTGTGGTTGGCTCACGGTTTCTCCAAGTGGCACACAAATAGAGAACACCGAACCCCGTCCTAATTGTGACGAGACTTGAATACTGTGTTCGAGTACTTTGCTGATGCGATCGGCTATTGCCAGACCTAAACCTAACCCGCTGATATTGTTACTTTTGGGGTTATTTAAGCGTTTGAATTCTTTAAATATTTCTTGGGTTTCTTTTTCATCGATACCGCAGCCCGTGTCTAACACTTGAATTTCAAGATAATCTCCACGATGACGACAACCAAATAACACTCTCCCCCCCCGAGCATAACGGTACGCATTAGTTAAAAAGTTTTGCAGGATACGGCGCAATAAAGAGGGATCTGAATTGACGGTTGCGCTGCATGGGATCATCTTAAAACGGATGTGGCTATCGGCTGCCATTGCCTCAAACTCAACAGATAAGCCATTGATAAGTTCAGAAATAGCAAAGTCACGGCGATTTACGTCCACCATACCCGAATCGAGTTTAGAAATATCGAGTAAGTCAGTGAGTAATTCACCCGCGATTTTTAATGAGCTATTTACGTGGGATAACGTAGTACGAGCCTCTCGATCTAAATTAGGATATTGAGATAAAGAAGCAGTAAACAGCCGCGCAGCATTAAGCGGCTGCATTAAATCATGCCCAACGGCGGCCAAAAAGCGACTCTTAGAGGCGTTGGCGATTTCTTCCTGCGCTTTGGCTTCTAATAACTCACTGTTTAACATAGCTAATTCATAAGTACGTTCATTCACGCGGCTTTCTAAAGTCTCATTAGCCTCGAGTAAGGCTCGTTCTTGCTTACGATATTGGGTAATGTCGGTAAAGGTCATCACAAAGCCGCCTGATGGCATTGGATTCCCCTGAATTTTAATCACTTTTCCATCTTTGCGATAACGTTCAGAGGTATGCGGCGTACCATTACGCATATGCTGCACTCGTTGCTCGACTTGTTGCTCGATTTCCCCTTCACCACAATAACCTCGCGCTGCATTAAAACGGATCACCTCACTAATCGGCATGCCCTGCTGCAAAAAACCTTCAGGATATTGATATAGCTCGACATATTTGTAATTCCACGCTACCAGATTGAGATCGTTATCAATAACACTCATACCTTCATAGGCGTGTTCAATGGCGCCACGTAGCATATCTTGGCTGAGCATAATTTTCGATGATGCTTCATCCACCAAACTAAATACTTCATCGAGCGCTAAATCGCGCCCTTGTAGCACAGAATCCATCACCAGCGCCGCACTTGAAGCACCAAGCACCCCTGCTAACAAACGCTCTGTATGAAAAATTAGCTCAGATGGCGCCGCTTTATGCCAGCTATCACTTTTTACGGCATCAATTGAAAAACGGCTAAAGCTTTCATAGGCGCGGGTTGGGCTGACAAAACGACTGGCTAAAATCAGTAAATCCTGCTGCGAAATAGGTCCATTTTTCTTATTGGCACTGCTTTTTAACTTACCAGGGCTTACAAAGGCACTAGCCTGAATACGTTCAGCGACGCCTGCCCTAAACCAAATAGAGCCTAAAATATAACAGCCGATATTGGCTGAAAGTGCCGTTAATGCATCACGCACATTGGGCGTTATGGCATCCAATAAGCCAATTTCATGTACCACACCAGACACTAAGGCTGCTGAACTTTGCACATCCGTCATGCCCTGCAGTATGATATAAAACCACAAGCTAAAACCGACACCTAGCCCTAAAAATACTCCAGCACGGTTGCCGTGTTTCCAGTAAAGCCCGCCGACTAAAGCGGGCGCTAGTTGGGCAAAAGCACCAAAGGACAACATGCCTAAATGCGATAATGAATCACTGTCTGCTAATGCCAGATAACTGCCATAGCCCAAACTCAAAATAATCACGATAGCAAAGCGGCGAGCATTTAATAACAACTGCGAAAATTGGCTAAAATTTTTCTCACGGATATGACCCGTACGTAACATCACTGGCACTAACCATTCGTTACTCACCATCACACTGATGGTGACGACCGCAACAATCACCATCCCCGTGGCGGCCGAAAGCGTACCCAGCAGTGCAATTACCGCCAACAAAGGCTGATCTAAAGCCAGCGGTAGATTGATCACATAGGTATCGGCGGACACTGAATCCCCGAGGATAATTTTTCCTGCTAAAGCAAGCGGTCCAACGAATAGGCCAAACAATGCTAAATACAGTGGAAATAACCAGCGACCCTTCGATAACACTGACTCATCGGCACATTCCACCACCATCACGTGGAACTGCCTTGGCATACATAAAAAGGCCGCCATCCCGACTAATAACTCAGGCATTAAAGCTTCGATGCGCGGATTGGGGTTGTGGATCAACGATTGAGCACTCGCTTGTTGCCAGATGTCACCAAAACCATCAAAAAAACCAAAACTGATGACAATACCGACTAACAAAAATGCCGCTAGTTTAACCAGAGATTCAAAGGCAATCGCGAACATCATCCCTGGATTATGCTCAGTGGCATCGAGTTTGCGGGTACCAAATAAAATGGCAAATATGGCTAATAGTGCTGTAATAAGTAACGGAATGGTTACGCCATCAAGCGGGTCGTCCACGGGCTGAAAGAGATTAAGACTAAATACCATGGCCTTTAGCTGCAGGGCGATATACGGCATGATGCCAAACAAGGCGATGAGCGTAACGAGAGCGGCTAAGGTTTGCGACTTACCGTAACGGGCGGCAATAAAGTCGGCAACTGAGGTGATATTTTGTGCCTTTGACACTAATACGATTTTACGCAACATGCCAAAACCTAAGGTAAATATCAGAATAGGCCCGACAAAAATGGGTAAAAAAGACCAAAAATCATTTGCTGACTGGCCTACCGTGCCCAAAAAACTCCACGAAGAGCAGTAAACCGCTAAGCTCAGCCCATAGATAGCAACCTGTAGCTTTTTGGTGACTTGGCTAAACCACCGCTCCGCTCCCCACGCCAATAGGAATAAAAGCGAGACATAACAGACGGCAATAATAGCAACGACTAAGGTTAAATTCATACTCTGCTCTTTTTTCTGATTATTGTGCGATAAAACCTGTCTAAAATCTAGCCTGATTTGTAATGCAACAGTCTAAATATAAAGGAAAATTTAAAAATAGACCAAGGTCTAATGGAGTTGCCGCCTCCTTACATACCATACTCAGGTCACGCAAATTTCAAAAGGGAAGCCCTATGAGCTCGCAGTCTCTCTACAAAGTCTCCGGCGATATCGCAGCCAATGCACTTGTAAACAACGATAAATATAAAACAATGTATCAAGAGTCGATTGTTAATCCAGAAGGTTTCTGGAGAGAACACGGCAAGCGTATAGATTGGATTAAGCCCTATACTAAGATTAAAAAAACCTCTTTCGATGATCATAATCTGTCGATCAACTGGTTTTACGATGGCACCCTGAATGCTTCTGCCAACTGCTTAGATCGCCACTTAGCCGAGCACAGTGATCGTGTAGCGATTATTTGGGAAGGCGACAACGCTAGCGAACAACGCAAAATCACCTATGGCGAATTACATGTTGATGTCTGTAAATTTGCGAACGCACTGCGTAGCCAAGGTGTATGCTGCGGTGACATAGTGACCATTTACATGCCCATGGTGCCAGAAGCTGCAGTCGCCATGCTCGCCTGTGCCCGCATTGGCGCGGTCCACTCTGTGGTATTTGGTGGTTTTTCACCCGATTCAATTGCCACCCGCGTAATTGACGGTAAATCCAAAGTGATCATCACCTCCGATGAAGGCATGCGTGGTGGCCGAGCCATCCCATTAAAACGCAACGTCGATGATGCGTTAAAAAATCCTGATGTGACCACGATTGAAAAAGTCATTGTACTTAAACGTACTGGTGGTAAGGTTGACTGGCAAGAAGGCCGCGATATTTGGTGGCATGCACTGATGGAAACCGCATCTGAACACTGTCACCCCGAAGAAATGGACGCAGAAGCGCCATTGTTTTTACTCTATACCTCAGGCTCAACCGGTAACCCCAAAGGCGTATTACACACCACTGGTGGCTACATGGTTTATGCGTCTATGACCCATGAATATGTGTTCGACTATAAAGTCGGTGAAGTGTATTGGTGTACCGCCGATGTAGGTTGGATCACCGGTCACTCTTACATGGTCTATGGGCCACTCGCTAATGGCGCGACAGTGCTTATTCATGAGGGGGTGCCTAATCATCCTAGCCCTGCCCGTTTAGGTGAAATGATTGACCGTCATAAGGTCAATATCCTTTATACCGCGCCAACCTTAATCCGTGCATTGATGGCAGAAGGCAAACAACATTTCGATAAGTTTGATGGCAGCAGCTTAAGAATTATGGGATCAGTCGGTGAGCCAATAAACCCAGAAGCGTGGCGTTGGTACCATGAGGTGATTGGCCATGAGCATTGCCCTATCGTCGATACGTGGTGGCAAACTGAAACGGGTGGCATTTTAATTGCTCCACTGCCAGGCGCTACTGACACTAAACCAGGCTCAGCCACTCGCCCTTTCTTTGGCGTGCAACCTGCCTTAGTCGATAATATGGGTAATATTTTAGACGGTGAGAACGAAGGTAACTTAGTATTACTCGACTCTTGGCCCGGCCAAATGCGTACGATTTACGGCGATCATGAACGCTTTGTACTGACCTACTTTAAAACCTTCCGTGGTATGTACTTTACTGGTGACGGTGCCCGTCGCGATGAAGATGGTTATTACTGGATCACGGGCCGCGTTGACGACGTGATCAACGTATCGGGTCATCGATTAGGTACCGCTGAAGTTGAAAGTGCGCTGGTGTCGCACGAGCTTGTCGCAGAGGCCGCAGTAGTGGGTTACCCGCATGATATTAAAGGCCAAGGCATTTATGCCTATGTCACCTTAACCCGTGGCACTGAAGAAACCGAAGAACTACGCCAAGAACTGCGTCAATGGGTACGTAAAGAAATTGGTGCGCTAGCAACCCCAGATTTAATCCAATGGGCGACGGGCTTACCTAAAACACGTTCAGGCAAGATCATGCGTCGTTTCCTGCGTAAGATTGCCGCTAACGAAGTCACTAATTTAGGTGATGCATCAACCTTGGCCGATCCAGCGGTGATCGAGACCTTGATTGAATCACGCTTGAATCGTACTGAGTAATATCCGAGTTAAAAATAACGTCCACAACACTTAGCCTATTCCCAATAGGCTAAGTGTAACCTGAAACTCCCTTTTTAAAGCTCAGGTAAAAGTGACCCCTGTTGAGAGAGTCTGTGATTGCTCCTTTCTCTAGTTTGCCCCTCCAACCAGGGGCATTTTTTTTGGCCGCTATGTTAAGCTTGTCACCTCATTTTTATTCAATATAGATTTTTTATCAGCGTGTCAGTCAAACTCAGAGACTATCAACAGCAAGCGGTTGATGCGGCTATCGCCCATTTTAGGCAAAGCCAGGCTTCAGCCGTACTCGTATTGCCCACAGGCGCAGGCAAAAGCATTGTGATCGCTGAATTAGCGCGCATTGCAAAGGGGCGAGTCTTAGTGCTCACCCATGTGAAAGAGTTAGTCGCGCAAAATGCACAAAAAGTCGGCTTACTCACGGCACAAGCCAGTATTTATGCCGCAGGACTTAATCAAAAACAAACCGACGGTAAAACCGTCGTGGCCAGTATCCAATCAGCGGCGCGGGCACTAACTCAATTTGATCAACCTTTTTCACTCATTATTATCGATGAATGCCACAGGGTCAGTCTGGCTAAAACCAGCCAATACCAGCAAGTGCTCAATCATTTACGCACCAAAAATCCTCAACTGAGATTACTTGGACTCACGGCAACACCCTATCGCCTTGGTACTGGGTGGATTTATCAGCAGCACTACCATGGTAAAGTAGGCTCACCTGAACATGCCGTATTCGAACATTGTGTTTTTGAACTTCCCATAAGGCCGCTTATCAAACAAGGTTACCTCACAGCGCCAATACTATTTGATGGCTTAAGTGCCCAGTACGATTTCAGTCAACTCAAACCAAACGACAACGGCGAATACACACAATCAGAAGTTAACGATTTGCTGGGGCATTACGGCCGCGCAACCACAGCGATAGTGAAACAGCTCATTGAGCTCAGCCAGCATAGAAAAGGTATCATCATCTTTGCGGCAACGGTGCGCCACGCTAATGAAATTTTTGACCTATTAAACCAAACTCATGGGACGCAGAGCGCCATTATTACGGCACAAACGCATGACGATGAACGTGACGAAACGATTGAACGCTTTAAAGCCCAAGAGCTCAAGTTTTTAGTCAACGTGGCTGTATTAACTACAGGCTTTGACGCACCCCATGTTGATTTGATTGCCATCTTGCGGCCTACCGCTTCAGTGAGCCTTTTTCAACAAATGATCGGCCGTGGTTTACGGATCGCCGAAGGTAAAAAAGATTGTCTTGTTATTGACTATGCCGCCAACGGCTATGATTTGTATTTCCCTGAAGTCGGCCAAGCTAAACCCAACAGTAAATCGGTTCCCGTGCAAGTTCATTGCCCCGCATGTGATTTTGCCAATATTTTTTGGGGACTAACGGACGACGATGGCGACATCATTGAACACTTTGGTCGCCGCTGCCAAGGCATAGTAGAACCGCAAGGTAAAAAACAACAATGCGATTTTCGATTTAGATCGAAATCATGCCCAGATTGCGGTGAAGAAAATGACATTGCGGCGCGTATTTGCCAACACTGCCAATCAACGCTCATCGATCCCGATAAACGCCTGCGCCAAGTACTCAGCCAGCAACATCATCATTTATTTCGTTGCCAGCATATGACGCTTATTGACGATGGCGGCAACCTAAAAGTGCAGTATCTTGATATCGACGGTAATGAATTTAATCAACGCTTTAAATTACAAACTCCAGCCCAGTGGCGTGCACTATATGCGCTATTTATTTTCCCCCATAGCCGTACACCGGGGTTAAAACCGAAAAAATACACTAAGGTGGTAGATTTAATCAGTGATACGGATAAATTCCGTATGCCTAATCTCTTGCTGCTGAAGAAGCATAAAAAAGGTTGGGATCTGCTCGAAAGCTATTTTGATTATCAAGGCCGTTATCAAACTGAAAATAAATACCGCTGACATTACCAATTCACCTAGGCCTATGGTATAAAACGACTAAAGTAATCCTAAGGAGTTATTATGTTTGTTGTTATTTTTGGCCGTCCAGGCTGTCCTTATTGCGTTCGTGCAGTGCAATTATCTGAGCAACTCGTTGAAAAGCGTGATGACTTCAAGTTCAGATATATTGATATTCACGCGGAAGGTATTTCTAAAGCAGATATCGAGAAGACTGTAGGCAAGCCTGTTGAGACAGTCCCGCAGATTTTCATCGATGAGAAACACATCGGTGGCTGTACTGATTTTGAACAATACGTTCGTGAGCACAAGTTGTTAGATTAAGCCCTACGTATATTCTCGGCTTAATAAAAAGGAGACTCTAGGTCTCCTTTTTTTTATCACACTATACA
Source organism: Shewanella sp. MF08487 (assembly GCF_050848685.1). Taxonomy (NCBI): domain Bacteria; kingdom Pseudomonadati; phylum Pseudomonadota; class Gammaproteobacteria; order Alteromonadales; family Shewanellaceae; genus Shewanella; species Shewanella sp. MF08487. Next base: position 58,650 of record NZ_JBOZPB010000011.1, on the reverse strand, counting down.
GAGTATTAAAATGTCACGCGCATGAATAGAGTCACGGCGAAGGGCTTACTCTACGGATGTTACATGGTTTTTATTTTGGTACGTAACCGAGCATAACATCAGTTATTTTTGATTGATAATGACAGAGAGTAAATCTCAAATAATATCGATGTGACGGATATGAATCAACAGACATAAAAGACAATTGATTAGAGTACTATACGGGTAGTAATGTGGTAGCACTGCAGGATAATAATTAGGCAGAGTAATAAGTGGTTTACTAGGAAGGATTAGAACTATTCGATTTATTGCTTGGTTAAAAGCCAGCTGCCCTAGCCTTATAAATAAGCGACTAAGCTAACGACACATCTGGATATTGCGCTGATTTAAACACTTTCATTAAAGTGGTGGGTCGTGAAGGATTCGAACCTTCGACCAATTGGTTAAAAGCCAACTGCTCTACCGACTGAGCTAACGACCCATCTGGTATTGCGATAAAACGATGTACTTATTTTATATGAACCATGCATATAAAAGTGGTGGGTCGTGAAGGATTCGAACCTTCGACCAATTGGTTAAAAGCCAACTGCTCTACCGACTGAGCTAACGACCCATCTAGATATTGCCATAAAACGATGTACTTATTTTATATGACTAATACATATAAAAGTGGTGGGTCGTGAAGGATTCGAACCTTCGACCAATTGGTTAAAAGCCAACTGCTCTACCGACTGAGCTAACGACCCATCTGGTATTGCGATGAAACGATGTACTTATTTTATATGAACCATGCATATAAAAGTGGTGGGTCGTGAAGGATTCGAACCTTCGACCAATTGGTTAAAAGCCAACTGCTCTACCGACTGAGCTAACGACCCATCTATATATTGCGATAAAACGATGTACTTATTTTATATGAACCATACATATAAAAGTGGTGGGTCGTGAAGGATTCGAACCTTCGACCAATTGGTTAAAAGCCAACTGCTCTACCGACTGAGCTAACGACCCATCTATATATTGCGCTGATTTAAACACTTTCAGTAAAGTGGTATGCCGTGAAAGATTAGAACCATTGAACTGATTGGTTAAAAACTAACTGCTCTAGCGCTATAAAACGACTGAGCTAACGACCAACAATATTTATTACTAGCATATGAAACCATTAACTTATTCTATTAACTAGAATTAAGTGGTGGGTCGTGAAGGATTCGAACCTTCGACCAATTGGTTAAAAGCCAACTGCTCTACCGACTGAGCTAACGACCCATTTACTGGTATTTCACGCCCCGAACGACCTCGCCGCTCTGAGGGCGCCTATAATACCTTTTTCATTTTCTCATGCAAGCGCAAATTCCCAATTTTTTGTCGTTTGCATGAAAAACAGACTAAGAGTATGTTTTTTAGTTAATTAGGCTTTAAGTGCGGCTAACTGTTGCTGTGCAATGCGCGCTGCTGCGCTGTTTGCGTAATCTTTAACAACTTGTTGGTAGTATTGCAGAGCTCCCGCTTTGTCACCTGTTTTCTCTGCAATCATACCGAGTTTCACTAAACTATCACCACGCTTATTTGAATCACTAAAGCGTGCAACAACAGTATTGAAGGCTTGCTTTGCCTCGGCAAACTCACTTTTATTAAATAAAAGTTGGCCTAACCAATAGTTAGCATTTGCGGCATACACTGAGTCTGGGTACTGCTTGATAAAAGCACGGAAGGCAGGAATAGCTTCATCATACTTACGCTCTTTTAAGACTAAGTTAACGGCAGCCTCATAGCTGGCTGTTTCACTTAAACTGCTTGCGGCGGCATTGGTCGCTGCAATAGAGGGGGTCGATGTAGCAGCCACAGCTGATGGCGCAGCAGAAGCTTTAGAGGATACATTCGCCAGTTCATCATATAACTGACGCTGACGCTGCTGCATCTGCTCAATCTGATAATTTTGTTGTTCCGTTAAACCACGTAAATCTAGGACTTCTTGCTGCAGAGTATCAAGACGACGCTGCATTTCGAGATCACTTTGCTGTCTCGATTTAACAATACGCTCAATACGAGCAAGCCTGTCATCACTTGAACCACCAGCAATATCTTCCACAGGTGCAGGTGCTGCAACTGCAGCACCTGCACCAAGGAACATTGCCGTAATTAAGACGGCACGTTTCATTGTGTCACTCTCCGAAATTCAATCTTAGTAAACTAAAACTGCACGACGGTTTTTGCCAAAACCTTCATCAGTGCGAGAAAAATCAAGTGGTTTTTCTTCGCCATAGCTGACTACGCTCATTTGGCTTGGCTGTACGCCCATACCTTGTAGGTATTTAGCAACGGCTTTAGCACGACGCTCACCTAGTGCGATGTTGTACTCAGGAGTACCACGCTCGTCTGCATGACCTTCGATTAATACACGTACACTTGGGTGCTCAACTAAGTAAGTACCATGGGCTTCTAATATCGCGGCAAATTCAGTTTGAACTTCACTACGGTCAAAATCGAAGTAAATGATTTGTTGTTTTCTCAAATCATCTAACTGTTGACGTTGTTGTTCTTCAGCTGACAACATACCGCCCACACCACCCGTTTGAATGCCACCATTCAGTTCACTACCAGAACCGTTTGTTGAGCCCATTGCATCAGTTTCTGATTCTGAAGTTGAGCTACATGCACTAATAGCCATAATTGGAAGTGCTACCAACATAGCTTTTAACAACTTATTCAGATCCATTACGTATTCCTTATCAAATTAAATGTGATTAAATCAGGGTATAACATTAGAGAAACGGTGACCAAGAAGGTGATTTCACCTCACCTTGACCCACCGGTAATCTGGCCTTAAAGCGTCCATCCGTAGAAACTGCTGCTAATACTTGCTTACCTTGGTGCGTGGTGCCATAGATCACCATAGTACCGTTAGGAGCCACACTTGGAGATTCATCCAAACGTGTTGATGTTAGCACTTGCATAAACCGCGTATTAAGATCCATACGCGCAATATTAAATTTACCATTGGTACGATTAACAAAAATCATACTACGACCATCAGGTGCAATTGAGCCACCTAGATTCCATTCACCTTCAAAGGTTTCACGGTTCACTTTACCTGAGTTCAACTCTACCCGATAAATTTGTGGTCGACCACCGCGCTCAGAGGTGAAAATCAATGACTTTCCATCAGGATACCATGACGGCTCAGTATCGATAGCATAGTGATTTGTAATACGCTTAATCGCTTTTGTCGCAATATCGATAACATAGATCTCAGGTTGACCGTCTTTAGACAAGGTCACTGCTAATGATTTGCCATCAGGCGAAAACGCCGGCGCACCGTTAATACCAGGGAAAGAGCTCACCTTAGTACGTACTTGGGTATACAAGTCTTGGACGAATATTTCAGCTTTCTTATTTTCAAAGCTGACATAAGCTAAACGACGACCATCAGGTGACCAAGTTGGTGACATCAATGGCTCTGGCGAGCGCAATAACATTTGCTCATTTACACCATCATAGTCAGCCACCATCAATTGATATGGTGCTTTCTGAGTGTGATTAACAACCACATAAGAAATGCGAGTTAAGAATGCACCACGAATACCGGTTAATTTTTCATAGACGATATCGCTAATTCTGTGTCCATACTGGCGAAATTGTGCCGCTGAAATCACAGTTTGACGACTATCCATTAAAAATTCTGTTGGGCTTACAGCGCCTTTCAATGCTTGGTTTTGTGCTTTAACCAAATCGATTAAATCAAAATTCACCAAATATTGATCCGGACCATAAGGCTTAACTGTTCCTAGCACTAACGCTTCAGCACCTACACTCGTCCAAGCATTGGCTTGAAACTGCGCTAGAGCACCAATATTACGCTGCGGTAAACCCAGATCATCTAAGGGTTTAAAAGTTCCGCTACGTATTAGATCAGACATCACCACATCCGCAATCGCTTGTGGCGCAGCGCCGGGGCCTTGCCAAACAAAAGGCATGACAGCAATCGGACGCGCTGCGTCAACCCCTTCGGTGATCACAATATCCAATGCCGCTTTTGCGGGGGTGGTGCACAGCAGAACTGCTAGTGCTAACCATTTTGCCAAAATTTTCATGAGACTCCTTTAATTAAAACGTTGGTTCAACGATTAAGTTAATTTCTTTCATCAAGTTATAAACTGCAGGATCCGGAGACACTGGCAATTTACCCGCCTTCAAAATCGCCGCTTTTGCTGCACGACAAACATTAGGATCACCGCCCTGAGTTTGACTGCTGATCACAAAACCATCATTTGCTAATCGTACAGAGACAGTGCAAGTCTTACCACGCATAGACTCATCCACTACCAAATTACGTTGAATAGTTGATTTTATCATTGCCTGATACTTACCGACTTCACTCTGCATCTGCTTATTCATGGTTTGCGACAGCGCCGCCTGCTCAGCCGCTAATGCATCAGCCATTTCCTGCTCTTGATCGGCAAGAGCTTTAGCATCCGCTTTAGCTTTGGCATCTGCTTTAGCTTTGGCATCTGCTTTAGCTTTGGCATCTGCTTTAGCTTTAGCATCTGCTTTAGCTTTAGCATCTGCTTTAGCTTTGGCATCAGCCTCCGCTTTAGCTTTAGCTTCCGCATCTGCTTTTTGCTTACGATCAGTTTCAGCTTTCACTGCAACAGCTTCAGCTTTGGCAGCGGCGGCTTCTTCAACCTTGCGTTTTTCTACCGCTTTTTGCGCCGCCTCTTCAGAGACCTTACGTTCCTGTTCTTTCAGCTTACGTTCAGTTTCAGCTTGAACCGCCTTAGCCTTTTCCTGCTGCTGTTTTACCTGCGCAAGTTTGGTGGCTTCATTGGCTTTTTGGGTTTCAACTTCTTGCTGCTTACGTTCTTGCTCTAACTGTTTAATTTGCGCTTGTTCACGTTCGCGAGCTTTAGTCGCTTCTTGAGCTTTGCGCTCAAGCTCGGCTTGGCGTTCTTGCTCTCGACGCTCTGTATCACGCTTTTCTTGCTTAAGTTTCTCAACTTGATTAGCCACTTTTTGCTGATCAACCATAACCGCTTTGATTGCTGGTGCGCTAACTTGTTGCATAGGCTCAGGTTTGTGAGAAAAATCTATTCCTAACGCCAGAATAATTATCACGCCAATATGAATACCCGCTGAAATTGACAGAGGTAATGTTACATCTGACTTATCTGCCACCTATTTCTCCTTGGGTGAATCCGTCATCAAACCGACTGATGGCACGCCAGCTTGCTGCAGTGTCACCATCAACTGAATCACTTTATCGTAAGGAATATTTCTATCGGCTTTAACCACAACAGGACGCTCAGGTTCAGTCACGATAAGTGCAGCCACTTCCGTTGCCAATTCTTCCAAATCCATAGGCACATTCGTTGAACCGCCTTTATTGAGGAAGTAATCACCGTCACCATCGATTGAAGCAACAATGGGCGGCTTACTGTCATTGGGTAACACTTCTGCCGCCCCTTGAGGCAGCTCAACTTTGACACCTTGGGTTACTATGGGTGCTGTTACCATAAAAATAATTAACAGCACGAGCATGACGTCGATATAAGGCACCACGTTGATTTCAGCAACGGGGCGACGACGTTTGCGCTGATAAGCTGGTTGCATTATGCCCCTTCCTTCTCACTGTATGCTTGGCGATGCAAAATGCTGGAGAACTCTTCCATAAAGTTTGCGTAGGCCATTTCTAATTTATCAACTTGAGTCGAGAAACGGTTGTACGCAATTACCGCTGGAATTGCAGCAAATAAACCCATAGCTGTTGCAATCAAAGCTTCTGCAATACCGGGCGCAACCATAGCTAAGGTGGCGTTTTCCATCGAACCAATAGCGATAAAAGAATTCATAATTCCCCATACCGTACCAAATAAACCGATATAAGGGCTAGTCGAACCTATTGTTGCTAATAACGGTAAATTCGCTTCTAACTTTTCCATTTCGCGAGAAAGTGTCACACGCATAGCCCGTGATGTCCCATCCATAACGGCATCAGGCACTTTGCTATTTAATTTATTTAAGCGTGAATATTCCTTAAAGCCTGTAACAAATAATGACTCTAAACCACTATTATCTGGGCGTGATAATAATTCTTTATAAAGACGGTTTAAATCGACACCTGACCAAAATTTATCTTCAAACTTACCCGATTTACTTTTTGCTGCTGACAGTAAGCTACGGCGTTGTAAAATCACCGTCCAAGACATTACGGATAAGCACAGTAAAGTGAACATCACAAATTTTACTAATAAACTGGCTTGTAAAAATAACCCAACAATCGACATATCAGCTTGCACTGTCAAACTCCTGCACAATATTTAAGGGAATCGCTCGAGGACGCATCCGTGACAGCGCAACACAAACTACCAGCACTGTGCCTTCACAATAACAGTCTCCTTGCTTATCGACCAAGCGTTGATGAAAGATCAACGAGGCCTTTTTCAACTCTATGACCTTAGTTTCTACAATAAGGTTCTGTTCAAAACGTGCCGCTTTGCGAAAATCTAATTCCGCACGCTTTACCACAAAGGCGGTATCGTCAGCTAATAGCGCAGTCTGACTCACGCCAAGGGCTTTTAGCCACTCGGTTCTCGCTCGCTCAAAAAAGTTGAGATAGTTTGAATGATAGACAACGCCGCCAGCGTCGGTGTCTTCGTAATAGACTGAAATAGGCCAATGAAACATCATTTGAAAATAAGCAAGTTTTGGTTGAAAAATTGACGCTTACTATACCTAGGGAAACAAGACTTGTGAATCACCCGATGAAGATATAGATAGGAATAGCAGGGGTTTCAGCTGAATGAGTGTAATTGTAAAAGACAATGGGGCCAAAGGGCCCCATTTCATTAACATAGTTGGTTATTTTACGATAGATAATTTGCTACTTTGCAATAGTTTGCGGCAAAGTCAGCCCAAAACTCTGCCACAAGAAACTGTAGATATCGGCAAACTCATCGATCTTCATCGCCGTAGGTTTACCGGCTCCATGACCCGCATTGGACTCAATACGCATAATCACAGGTTCAGGGCCCAACTGCTTATCCTGCAACATAGCAGCGAACTTGAAACTGTGTAATGGCACAACACGATCATCATGATCCGCAGTCATTACCATAGTCGCAGGATAAGCTTGCGCTTTCACATTGTGATATGGCGAATAAGCCAATAGCGCAGGGAATTGATCTGCTTTATCGGCACTGCCGTATTCACTCGTCCAAGCCCAACCAATAGTGAACTTGTGGAAACGCAGCATATCCAACACGCCCACCGCAGGTAATACGGCAGCAAAGAGCTCTGGACGTTGAGTCAACGCCGCGCCCATAAGCAAGCCACCGTTACTACGGCCATAGGCACCTAATTTCGTGCTGTTTGTGTATTTTTCGCTTACCAAATATTCAGCAGCAGCAAAATAGTCATCAAACACATTTTGCTTTTTGTCGAACATCCCCGCTTGATGCCAGCTTTCGCCATACTCAGCACCGCCACGTAAACTCGGCACGGCATAAATGCCACCCATGTCTAACCAAGCGATATTGGCAGGGCTAAAACGTGGTGTCATCGAAATGGCAAAACCACCATAGGCATAAAGTAATGTCGGATTTTGACCGTTTTTCACTAAGCCTTTTTTATAGGACAACATCATAGGCACACGCGTACCATCTTTGCTGTTATAAAAGACTTGCTCAGAGACATAGGCATCGGGATTAAACGAGACTTTAGGTTTAGCAATCACACTTGATTGAGCGGTTTTAAAATCAAATTTATAGGTAGTTTCTGGCTGAATATAGCTATTAAACACGTAATAGAAATAGTCTTTGCTTGCCTTACCAAAAGGTCCAGTCACATTACCTTGACCGGGCAGCTTCACATCTTGGCGCTTTTGTCCGCCCATACTGTAAATCGACAATTGACCTAATACATCGTGTAAATAACTCACCACTAAATGATCATTAATAATAGCGACACTATTAATCGGATCCTTAGACTCAGGAATAATGGTTAGCCATTGGGATTTATCACTATTGCGAGTATCAATCCCAATAATTTTACCATTAGGCGCATCTAAGTCGGTTTTAAAATAAAACACTGAGCCATCATTGCCAAGAAACTCATATTCAGCTTCTAAACTAAGGATCAACTCTACTACTTGCGATTTAGGCTCAAATAACGATTTATAGAAAAAACGATTACGTTTATCCGTGCCTTGTGAAATCGACAGTAATAGATATTCGCCTTTATCGGAAACTTCAATACCAAAGCCCCAGTCTTTATTCTGTGGACGCTCGTAAATCAATAAATCTTGGCGCTGATCGGTGCCTAATTTATGGTAATACACTTTTTGGTTGAAATTGACATCGGCCAACACGTCTCCACCTGCGGGCGCATCATAACGAGCATAAAACACGCCTTGGTTTTCTTTATCCCAAACAGCGCTCGAAAATTTAATCCATTTCAGTTCATCGGCGAGTTTTTTACCCGTCGCAATATCGATAAACTGCCATTGCTGCCAGTCTGAGCCAGAATTTGAAACGCCATAGGCTAAAACTTTACCGTCATTACTCACAGCAACGCCGGATAAGGCAACAGTACCATCCGCAGACAGTTTATTTGGGTCAAGAACAGGCTTTTCAACACCATCTAAACCTTTAACATACAAAACCGATTGCGCCTGTAGGCCATCATTGCGGTAGTAAAATTGGTTGTCGCCGTTTTCAAACGGGGCAGAGACTTTTTCATAATTCCACAATTCTGTGATGCGTTCGACCACAGCTTGTTTATTGGGGATCTTAGCGAGATAGGCTTGACCAAAGTCTTGTTGTTCTTTTACCCACTCTTCAGTTTCAGGCGTATTGGCCTCCAGATGACGATAAGGGTCCGCCACTGCAACACCATGAATGGTTTCGACGAGGTCATCTTTTTCAGTGGCGGGGTAAACCAATTTATTTGTACTGGCCTGATCAACCGCACTTTGTTCAGGTCCATTACCACTTTGGCAGGCACCGAGCGCCATTCCCAACGTGGCAACTAACAAACCTTGCTTTGCAAGGCGAAATCTTAATGCCATCTTATTATTGTCCTTCTTGTGGTTTTGAGCTTAAAGCCCTTTCAACAAGTACTATACAAGCAAAAAAGCTCATGGCAATGGCGTAACTTAAGATGAAGTATCTAGGGCTATCGAGTAGATTTAACAAAATAGCATCAATCATAAGCTTATTGAAGTGTATTATTATGCAGAAATAATGAGTTATAAGTTATTAATCAACACAGATAGTGACTTAAGTGACATAGGTCACCTTTCTATTCATTAGAAAAACTAATGCTTACGAGCAATTTTTCTCGTTTGTTTTATAGCAAAACTCACCATAAAATACCCTTGTTTTCAGTAGATAACTGCTTGCAGATATCGAAAACCAAGAACTTTTTAAACTGAAGTATTCCCAACGCTTCAGTTTTATCCCTGGTTCTTATGCTTGACTTCCTTCCTTCAATTTGTTGATTGTAAATGCATTATTTTTGCAGCCTGCTTATTTTAAGCGGGCTTTTTTTGTGTATTTTTTAGCAATCTATCGTTTACCAATACAATCTAGCTAAATCGTTCATCCGCACTCGTCTGACTGACTCTTTCAGCCAGCTTAAGGCCAATTATATTGGCTCTCGTCATAATGAATGTCATTAATCTTATCAATATTGGCCATCGCTATAATGACTTAATTGCTATGGTCGCTTTAATTACGACAGCCATGATTGATGGTATTTAGAAATAACAAAGCCAAGTCAGAAACTTGGCTTTGTATTAATATTTAAAACTCAACTGTTTAAACTACCCAGTTAAGCCTGTGCGCCGACTACAGTGGCTTACTGATCCGTACTACAACACGGCGGTTACGTGCTCTCTCGTCCGTCTCATCATTAGAGGCTACATGACGACGCTCACCATGCCCCACTGTAACAATACGGTCCTGAGGGATGCCACTGGAAACAAAAAAATCTTTTACTGATTCGGCACGTTCGTCCGATACCTTTTGGTTTACAGAGCGGCCGCCATAACTGTCGGTATATGCATCAACTAACACTAACTCCACAAGAGGATCATAGGCTAAGTATTCTTGGACTCGCGACAGTTGTTGCTGTGAAAAATGGGTTAAATCAGTACCGCCCTCATTATAATTTAATACAGTAAAAGCAATGTCATCAAAGCTGTAGGGCAATAAGTGCGCGAGACAAGCTTTAAACTCTGTGTATTTGCGGCCAAAGTTAGCTGAAGATAAACCCACTGCAATTTTATTCGACTCATTGTACCAATCAGCATAGTAAAATGTCGGTTCCATACCACGACTTAACTCCGCCAACATAGACCACGCCGCACGCTTAGGCACCTCACCATTAAAATACTTTTGATAATGCAGCGAAGTGATCTCTTTCGTTACCACTCCAGGACGCCATTTAGGCGCCTTACTCATTAGCTTAGCTTGAGTCACTTGGTCCGGTTTTACCCACATATCTAAGGTAAAATTCATATTTTGTTGTTTACCCGCTTCACTGGTAAAAATTGCTTTACCGTAAGAGGGAATATCGTGTTCTAAGCGGCATACGATGGGAGAACTCTCACTCATCCGCCATTGGGAATCGCTTAAGGTGGCCACATAATGGCGCAACTCTGCCATTGCAGTTGCTGGAACGCATAAAATTGATACTAAGATCAGTTTTCGCCACATAGCCTTTACTCTTAATTAATCGGGTACATGGCTTTATCGGCAAACTATTTAGTTCCTTTAGCCTATAAAACCATCAATCAAGCATGACACACCCGAACACATTTAGCATAATAGCGCCCTGTGAATTTTCTTGAGTACTTTATGAGTGACATTTGCGACGCGAACAAATTGAAATACCGATTTCGAGGCTACTTTCCCGTAGTCATTGATGTCGAAACTGCGGGCTTCAACTCTCAAACCGATGCGTTGCTAGAAATTGCCGTCACCCTACTAAAAATGGACAGTGAGGGCGTGATAGGAATCGATAAAACCCTACACTTCCACATTGAGCCCTTTGAAGGCGCAAATTTAGAACCAGCAGCCCTAGCATTCAATGGAATAGATCCAACCAATCCGTTACGGGGAGCGGTGAGCGAAAAAGAAGCCTTTTTAGAAATTTTCAAAGCAGTGAAAAAAGCCCAAAAAGACTCTGACTGTCATCGCAGCATAATTGTGGCGCACAACGCCGCCTTCGATCATGCTTTTGTCAGTAAAGCGATTGAACGTTGTGATTTAAAACGTTCGCCGTTCCATCCTTTTGCGACTTTCGATACAGCCACATTGGCAGGGCTTGCCATTGGTCATACCGTGCTGGCTAAAGCCTGTATCATGGCAGGTATCCCCTTTGATAATAATGAGGCCCATTCTGCCTTATACGATACTGAACGCACTGCAGAGCTATTTTGCCTTATTGTTAACCGCTGGAAAACATTAGGTGGTTGGCCATTACTCGCCGCTAATGCGCAGGACATTGAAGATAAGATTGAAGATAAAACTGAGGAATAAACTGAGCCATTGATGCTCATGTTTAAGCAAGCAATAACCAATAAAAAAGCTGCCGTTAGGCAGCTTTTTTATTTAACACGCAACACTGATTAGAACATGTTAATTACAGTGAGCTTGCGTTTTCAGAAAGGTAAGCAGCAACACCTTCAGTGCTTGCATTCATACCTTTGTCGCCTTTTTCCCAGCCAGCAGGACATACATCGCCGTGCTCTTCGTGGAATTGTAATGCATCGATCATACGCAGCATTTCGTCAACGTTACGGCCTAATGGCAGATCGTTAACCACTTGATGACGAACCATGCCTTCTTTATCGATTAAGAATGAACCACGGAAAGCCACGCCTGCTTCTGGATGCTCAACATCGTATGCTTTACAGATTTCGTGCTTAACGTCAGCGACTAAAGTGTACTTAACTTGGCCAATACCACCTTTATCAACTGGGGTGTTACGCCATGCATTGTGAGTAAACTGAGAATCAATTGAAACACCAATCACTTCTACGCCACGCTTAGTGAACTCTTCCATACGGTGATCAAATGCGATCAACTCTGATGGACATACGAAAGTGAAGTCAAGTGGATAGAAGAATACGACTGCTGGTTTACCTTTAATGGCTGCCGTTAAGTTGAAGCTATCAACAATTTCGCCAGAACCTAATACAGCTGCAGCAGTAAAATCAGGAGCCTGACGGCCTACTAATACGCTCATTTTATATCTCCATCTATGAGTTGAACTAAGTGTAAAGCAAGATCCCTGATGACCAGAATATCTGCCCCAACCTAAGCTGAGTTAAATCTTTACTGATGAAAAGGTGTTCTTACCAATCAAATCTTTAGGCATTATAAGTCGTGTGCTGTGCCTTACAACCTATTTAAGACCAATATCACATTTTTCAAGGGCATTTCCATTTTTCCTGCCTAAGGATAGAGCAATTTACAGTTCTTGTATGTGCCACATTCTACATTTGCCTAACACACCACAGCTTGTCTGTTCACATTTTCAGATATTTTTCAGATAAGACGTTAGCAAACTGGACAACAACTGCATTTGCAGTCGAAAATAGCCCTTTAGCTTAAGAATTAAGAAATTTGATTATGAATGCAGTCGTTATTGCAGTGTGCTTAATGTTAGCACTCAGTTTAGCTAGGGTGAATGTAGTTATCGCTCTCACCGTGAGCGCCCTCGTGGCGGGATTGGTAGGCGGAATGGATCTGCACCAAACTATAGATGCCTTTAATACAGGCTTAGGTGGCGGCGCACAAATTGCGCTCAGTTATGCATTATTAGGCGCCTTCGCTGTCGCACTATCGCATTCAGGTTTAACAACACTGATTTCTAGAAGCATCATTAGTAGCCTTGGACAAGATCCTAATCCCACTAACACTAACTGGGTTCGCTGGTTACTACTGTTATCGCTACTCGTCATGTCGATGGCTTCACAGAATATTTTACCGATCCATATCGCCTTCATTCCGATTTTAGTGCCACCACTATTGCACGTAATAACCAAACTCAACATCGACCGTCGCCTTGTGGCTTGTGTCCTGACCTTCGGCCTAGTCACCACCTATATGATTTTACCGATTGGTTTTGGTGGTATTTTCTTAAATGATATTCTGCTTTCCAACTTAACCAGCAATGGCTTAGCCGCAGTACGAGATCAGATACCGCCCGCCATGTTAATTCCTGCCGCGGGCATGGTGGTCGGTTTACTCACCGCCGTGTTCATCAGTTACCGTAAACCTCGGAGTTATAATGAGGCTAAAGTGCTGGTCGCTGAACCTGAAGAAACCCTTAATAAACGCAATATAATCATTGCCGCAGTAGCGATATTAGCCACCCTAGTCGTGCAACTCGAAACCGATTCGATGATTTTTGGCGCCTTAGTTGGTTTTATGATCTTTAGTTTTTCGGGCGCATTAAAACATGTCGCCGACCAAGATATTTTTAATCAAGGCGTGCGCATGATGGCCAACATTGGTTTTATCATGATTTCAGCCGCAGGTTTTGCCGCCGTAGTAAAAGAAACCGGTGAAGTAGGTACACTTGTGGCTTCTCTGAGCGATATTATTGGTGATAATAAAGCGCTTGCCGCCTTTTTGATGTTACTAGTTGGTCTGTTGATCACTATGGGCATCGGCTCGTCTTTTTCCACCATCCCAATTATTGCGACGATTTATGTCCCACTGGCGTTGAGTTTTGGTTTTTCAGTCGCCGCAACCATAGCATTAGTTGGCACCGCAGCAGCGCTAGGTGATGCTGGCTCGCCTGCATCCGACTCCACCTTAGGCCCAACGGCTGGACTCAATGCCGATGGTCAACATGATCACATTCGTGACAGTGTGATCCCGACGTTTATTCACTACAATATTCCCCTATTAGTGTTTGGCTGGATTGCGGCTATGGTGTTGTAACTCTGTACTGTAACCATTAATGCCTAAACGCATAAAACAAAAAGGCCGAGTCGCATTGCGATTCGGCCTTTTTTATCAAGTACCTTAAACATTAACAAATAATATTAGCCGGTGCTGGAGCGCTAACTTAAGCTAGATAGAGGACAACACAACCTCTAGAGCCCAGAGCTTCTCACAAGTTCAGATTACTTAGTCCCAAAAATTTTATCACCAGCATCACCTAAACCTGGCAGGATATAGCCTTTCTCGTTTAGACATCTATCAATAGCGGCAGTATATAATTCAATATCTGGGTGTGCCGCTTCTAACGCTTTAATCCCTTCAGGCGCCGCAACTAATACGAGAGCTTTGATTGAAGTACAACCGCGTTTTTTCAATAAATCAACGGTCGCAATCATAGAGCCACCAGTTGCCAACATAGGGTCGACAACTAAGGCGATACGCTCGTTCATGTCGCTGGCCAGCTTCTCAAAATAAGGCACAGGCTCAAGGGTCTCTTCGTCACGATAAATACCGACAACTGAGATACGCGCACTTGGGATATGCTCAAGCACACCGTCCATCATGCCCAAACCCGCACGTAAAATCGGCACAACAGTAACTTTTTTACCTTTGATTTGGTCGACTTCAACCGGACCATTCCAGCCTTCAATCGTCACCGTTTCAGTTTCGAAATCTGCGGTAGCTTCATAGGTTAATAAACTACCCACTTCAGCGGCTAGCTCACGGAAACGTTTAGTGCTAATGTCACCTTCGCGCATTAAACCGATTTTGTGACGCACTAAAGGATGTTTAACCTCGACAACTTTCATTTTTCTCTCCTACTTTATTTTTCGGCGTATTATTTTAGGCAAATTTTTCAGATTCTAGTTGATTTGTTTACTAGGTAAAACAGAAAGTTTTGCCATTCGGTCTAATCGTGAGCTATCTCCCAAGAATAATCCCCAATCGTCTAAGATACCTACTGTGATTTACTATTTTGTGACCAAACTCAAGACCTCTAAAAATAGAATATCTCGCATTCAGACCAAAAAAACTCCGCCGAGGGGCATAAATCCAAATCATGACTTTCGACCCCTAGCACAAGCTGGTAGAATACCGCCGCATAAAATCCAATAACGATGTACCCGAGAGGATCCCTCCGTGAGCACACCTACCCCACTGAGCTATAAAGATGCCGGCGTTGATATTGATGCAGGTAATGCACTGGTAACTAACATAAAAGCAGCCGTTAAACGTACCCGTCGTCCAGAAGTTATGGGCAACTTAGGTGGTTTTGGCGCCCTGTGTGAAATCCCCACTAAATACAAACAACCGGTTTTAGTGTCTGGCACCGACGGTGTTGGGACTAAATTACGTTTAGCTATCGACTATAAAAAACATGACACCGTCGGTATCGACTTAGTGGCTATGTGCGTGAACGACTTAATCGTTCAAGGCGCTGAGCCACTGTTTTTTCTCGATTACTATGCAACGGGCAAGCTAGATGTTGAAGCGGCGACTGCTGTAGTGAACGGTATAGCCGAAGGTTGTTTCCAATCTGGTTGTGCATTAATTGGCGGTGAAACCGCTGAAATGCCAGGCATGTACGAAGGTGACGATTACGACCTAGCTGGTTTCTGTGTAGGCGTAGTTGAAAAAGCCGATATCATTGACGGTAGTAAAGTTGCAGCGGGTGATGCGCTTATCGCATTAGCCTCAAGCGGCCCTCATTCAAATGGTTACTCTTTAGTACGTAAAGTATTAGAAGTGAGCCAAGCAGACCCTCAACAAGATCTCAATGGCAAACCGCTAATTGAGCATCTACTTGAGCCAACCAAAATTTACGTGAAATCATTGCTGAAACTGATCGCAGCATCAGACGTACATGCAATGGCACACATTACTGGCGGCGGCTTCTGGGAAAACATCCCACGCGTACTACCAGATAATTTAAAAGCGGTTATCCAAGGCGATTCATGGCAATGGCCTGCTGTTTTCAGTTGGTTAATGGAAAATGGCAACATTGCAGAATATGAAATGTATCGCACCTTCAACTGTGGCGTCGGCATGTTAGTCGCGCTGCCAGCCGATAAAGTGGATGCAGCACTGGCATTACTGGCGGTTGAAGGCGAACAAGCATGGCTTATCGGTGCTATCGCAGATCGTGAAGGCAATGAAGAGCAAGTGGAGATCCTGTAATGCCCCAGAGCTGTCGTGTAGTTGTATTAATTTCCGGAAATGGCAGTAACCTGCAAGCGGTTATCGACGGTTGCGATGATAATCTGCAGGCCGAAGTTGTCGGAGTCATCAGTAATAAACCCGATGCCTATGGCCTAGTGCGCGCTCATCATAGCGAAATTGATACCAGCTGCGTGATAGCTCACCAAGGTGAATCTCGCTCTGAATACGATGCACGTTTAATGGCGGTGATTGAGCTGTATCAGCCCGATTTAATCGTACTAGCTGGATTTATGCGTATTTTAAGTGATGATTTCGTTAATCATTATCTAGGTCGCATGATCAACATTCATCCTTCGCTGCTACCTAAATATACCGGTTTGAACACCCATCAACGTGCTATTGATTCAAAAGACAGTGAACATGGCGCTAGCGTGCATTTTGTCACGCCAGAGCTAGATTCAGGCCCAGTGATTTTACAGGCTAACGTGCCTGTTTATGAAGACGATACCGCGGATATGCTTGCCGCTCGCGTGCATGAACAAGAGCATGCCATTTATCCACTCGTGGTGAAATGGTTTAGTCAGCAGCGGCTTAACATGCAAAATGGCCAAGCCTATCTTGATGGCAATCTTATCGGTCAGAGCGGTTACGCGCCCGATTAAAGCGGCTTTAAGCGTTAGTAGAAGCGAAATCACAAATAGAGACCTTCGGGTCTCTATTTTTTTAACTATTTTCTATAAAAGCATTGTTTTCTCGGGCAATGTGGCATTAGATAACTGAATGAAAAGTGATTTTTTGCTCGGCATAATAAGAGACTATTAGATGAAAAATATTATCTGCGATATCGATGGTGTACTACTACACGACAATAAACTGATCCCCGGCAGCGACAAATTTATCCAGCGCATTTTAGAGCAAGGCAATCCGTTAGTGGTATTGACTAACTATCCCGTACAAACGGGTAAGGATCTGCAGAACCGTTTAAGTGCCGCCGGTATTGATATTCCTGAAGAATGCTTTTATACCTCCGCCATGGCCACCGCCGACTTTTTAAAACACCAAGAAGGCAGCAAGGCCTATGTCATTGGCGAAGGCGCCCTCACCCACGAACTCTACAAAGCAGGCTTTACCATTACCGATATTAACCCCGATTTTGTGATTGTCGGTGAAACCCGCTCTTACAATTGGGATATGATCCATAAAGCCGCCGGTTTTGTTGCCCGTGGCGCTCGCTTTATTGCCACCAATCCAGATACCCACGGCCCAGCCTACAGCCCTGCTTGTGGCGCATTGTGCGCACCTATCGTACGGATTACCGGCAAAAAGCCTTTCTACGTGGGTAAGCCAAGCGCATGGATTATTCGCTCAGCGCTTAATCATATGGATGGACATTCGGAAGATACCGTGATTATTGGCGACAATATGCGCACCGATATTTTAGCGGGCTTCCAAGCTGGGCTTGAAACCATCCTGGTCACCAGTGGCGTGAGTAAGCTTGAAGATATCGACAAAGAACCGTTCCGCCCGAACCATGTATTTGCCTGCGCAGGCGACATTGATGTTGTTTAACCACAAGTCAAACCATTAACCTCGCTTTATTAAGTCATCACTCATCACTTAACTTAAGTGTTTGCCTATGCAATAAGCTTCCTTTAAAGGCGTATGACATTAAGCAAGGCAACATTAAGTAACACATTCATCTGCCGCTCGGCCTTGTGGCTCACAGCGGCTTGCTTCATGATAAGCCTCACCTCTGATTGATGAACAGAAATCTAAAATTCCTTAATTAAAACAACAGTAGGATTAACCTATGCGACGTCTGTATCCACTCTGTGCATTAGCCATGCTCAGCGCCTGTAGTCCAGATACATCAGTACCCGATGGCAACAGCACTTTGGCTGAACTCAAATCAGTGCAGTTTAATGAAGCGCGCTTTAGAAATGATATTAAAGCCCTGTCATCCGATGAATTTGAAGGCCGCGCGCCTACCACTCACGGTGAAAAACTCACCTTGGATTATTTGACCAAAGCCTTTACAGAGATGGGACTCAAGGGCGCGTACCAAGGCAGCTTTTTACAACCTGTGCCTATGGTGAGCTATACCGCAGATGAAGCGCAGCAAGTCATGCTGGCAGGATTACCCTTTAAATACCGAAAAGATCTAGTGCTCAGCAGTCGCCACGATAACGGTGGTATTAGTATTGAGAACGCACCATTAGTCTTCGTCGGCTATGGGGTGAACGCACCCGAATATGGTTGGAATGATTACCAAGATCTCGATATGAAAGGCAAAATCGCGGTGATCTTAGTGAACGATCCCGGCTTTGCTCGCCCTGACTCGGGGAAATTCAACGGCAAAGCCATGACCTATTACGGCCGTTGGAGCTACAAATTTGAAGAAGCCAGTCGTCAAGGCGCACTCGGCGCACTGATTATCCATGATACCGAGCCCGCCTCTTACCCTTGGTCCGTGATAGAAAATAGTTGGACTGGACCACAGCAAGATCTGGTCCTCAGTAAAGCAGAACAAGATAGCCGTATCCAAGTCGAAGGCTGGCTTACACTGGACGCAGCGACACAACTGTTCGATAAAGCCGGTTTATCACTGCCTAATTTAATGGCGCGCGCCGCCGACAGCTCAATCAATTTACCCCTTGAGCAAACGGCCAACATCGCCTTTAAAAATAAAGCCGAATACGCGAATAGCTACAATGCGGTCGCCACACTCCCCGGCAGCACACAAGCCGACGAGCAAATCCTCTACACCGCCCATTGGGATCACATAGGTAAAGACGAGACGAAAGCAGGCGATCAAATTTATAACGGCGCCATGGATAATGCCTCGGGCACTGCCGGCATTCTCGAAATCGCCAGACAATTAGCCGACAATGCCAAACAAGGCAACGGTTTAGCGCGCTCGGTCACCTTTATTGCCACCACAGGTGAAGAACAGGGCTTACTCGGTTCGCGCTATTACGCTGCTAATCCACTTTACCCTATCAACAAAACCGTGGCAGTGTTAAACCTCGACAGCACGAATATCTACGGTAAAACCAATGATTTTACTATCGTTGGCAAAGGTAAATCCGAGTTAGAAACCTACCTTATCGATGCGGCGAAACAACAAAACCGCATCGCCATGGGTGAGAAAAATCCCGCTTCGGGCGGTTTCTTCCGTTCAGATCATTTCAGCTTTGCCAAACTGGGCGTCCCAGCGGTCTTTGCCGGCGGCGGTAGCGACCCCGTTGATGAGGCCACGGCTGCTTATAAAACCCAGATGCAAGCCACGATGAAAGGCTGTTATCACAATGTCTGCGATGAATACCATGAAGACTGGGATTTGAGCGGCGCGCTGCAAGATTTGCAAGTCTACTACCAAGTCACGCGCACATTGGGCAACAGCAAAGATTGGCCGGGATACTATCAAGGCACAGAGTTCAATAGCCTGCGTCCAGCTAAAACGACGCTTATGACAGATACAAAATAGCAGCTTGTGAGAGGCGTCGTCTCTTATTGACGCCCGCTAGTAGCACCTGCGAAATAAAGCACCTGCTGAATAAAGCGCCATCTCAGCCAGCACGGCAAAGCGCCAAACAAGATTAAAAAGCACGTGAACCATTCACGTGCTTTTTTGTTTTTAGCTCACAAACAATGCCGTTATCGCGAAATATCCATCCCACAACGCCATTATGAATAGGCTTATGCCATTTGTTGATGTCAAACTCGACGCATTAATTGATTAAAAATAAAACACTTAAACGAGCCAACTCATTATTTATGGTCTTTTTTAACGGTTTTTCTGTCATCGACACTTTTTTAAAACACATTGTGAATTCCCCAAAACCCCTCACGCCAAATCAGACAATAAAAACAAATCATCAAAAATAACGTAAATTAAATGAATTATTCTCAAATAAAAGCATTAAACACAAACATCTAAATCAACAAAAACACCAATAAACAGATAAAACATCAAAAATAGTGTTTGGCAAATACCTAAATTGCTGGCACATTAAACCTCAATTGAGACATCCTCAAATGACAGACAGTGTGGGAGTTGTACTATGTGTTCAATCTTTTCGATTTTAGATATCCAATCTGATGCCAAAGAACTGCGCCAAGTTGCGCTAGAAATGTCTAAGCTAATGCGCCACCGTGGCCCTGACTGGTCAGGTATTTATGCCAGTGATAAGGCAATTCTTGCCCACGAACGTTTAGCGATTGTTGACATTGAACACGGTGCCCAGCCACTGCTGACCGAAGATGGCAGCTTGATCCTTGCGGTCAACGGCGAAATCTATAACCACAAAGAATTGAAAGCACAGTTAGGCGATAAGTACAGCTATCAAACCAACTCTGACTGCGAAGTAATCTTGGCTCTGTATCAAGAATATGGCACTGACTTCCTTGATAAATTAAACGGTATCTTCGCCTTTGTGTTATATGACAAAGCCCAAGACAGATACCTTATCGGCCGCGATCACATGGGTATCATCCCGCTATATACAGGCCGTGACGCTGCGGGTAACTTCTATGTTGCCTCCGAAATGAAAGCCTTGATGCCAGTGTGTAAAACGGTAGAGGAATTCTTACCAGGTCAATATTTGTACTCAAGCGATGCTGCTGCGGTGAAATACTACACTCGCGATTGGCAAAGCTATGATGCGGTTAAAGATAATCCAGCCAGCCAAGAAGAATTGCGTGACGCATTAGAAGCGGCGGTCAAGCGCCAATTAATGTCAGACGTGCCCTATGGTGTGTTGCTGTCGGGCGGCTTAGATTCATCGATCATTTCCGCCGTGACGCAAACCTTTGCTAAACGCCGCATTGAAGACGATGGCGAAACCAACGCTTGGTGGCCACAGTTACATTCCTTTGCCGTCGGCCTTGAAGGTGCGCCAGATTTAATCGCCGCCAAAAAGGTCGCCGAAGCGATTGGTACGATTCACCATGAGATCCATTTCACCTTCCAAGAAGGCTTAGATGCGATTAAAGAAGTGATCTATCACTTAGAAACCTATGATGTCACCACCATACGTGCTGCCACGCCAATGTATTTAATGGCGCGTAAAATCAAAGCGATGGGCATTAAGATGGTGTTATCTGGTGAAGGTGCTGACGAGCTATTTGGCGGCTATTTATACTTCCATAAAGCGCCAAACGCACAGGCATTCCACGAGGAGTTAGTCCGTAAACTCGATAAACTGCATCTGTTCGATTGTCTGCGAGCCAACAAAGCCATGGCCGCTTGGGGATTAGAAGCTCGCGTGCCCTTCCTCGATAAAGAGTTTATGGATGTGGCGATGCGCATCAACCCTGAAGCGAAAATGTCTAAGGATGGCCGTATTGAGAAACACATTCTGCGTAAAGCCTTTGAGCATAAATTGCCAAAAGAAGTGGCGTGGCGTCAGAAGGAACAATTCAGTGACGGCGTGGGCTACTCTTGGATTGACGGTTTGAAAGAACAAGCTGCAGCGCGTGTGGATGATTTACAATTGGCGAACGCGAAATTCCGTTTCCCATACAACACGCCAGAAACCAAAGAAGCCTATTTCTATCGCTGCTTCTTTGAGGAACATTATCCACTGAGCGGCGCTGCAGAAACGGTTCCAGGTGGTAAATCCGTCGCCTGTTCAACGCCAGAAGCATTAGCTTGGGACGAAAGCTTACGCGGCATTATCGACCCATCGGGCCGAGCAGTACGCTCAGTGCATACCTCAAGTTATTAATAGCCTAACGCTGAAGGACTAAGTTCATAAATTAGGTTAATGACCTAGATTGATGAGCTAAGTTAATTAGGTTGATGAACGGGTTAATACAGTCAACCACAAGCGCCACCCTAGGGTGGCGCTTGTATTTTAATGCTTTTTACTTTTATTGCTTACTCACGTACAAAATAATGACTTAGCTAAAATACCAAACTAGGCCGACAGCGCACTGAATGGCTTGATTTGAGAGTGAGCTTGAATGTGGGTTTGAGTGTGAGCGTTGGTTTGCACTTGAGTTTGAAAATGAACATTCATCTGCGTCAACCCCATCGGATCTAAGCTTAAAAACTGCTTTCCGGCACTCATGCCCGCATGGTAATCATGGCGTAAATCGGCATCGGTGCTACCCAATAACTTACTCTGCAAATTTTCAGCGGCAAAAATCTGGACTATCTCCACATCCTCTGGCGGATTCGCCATAAAATCCAATTCATCCTGATAGGCTTGTTCGTGCTGCACTAAGTAATCTATGGTTTTCGGGCAAAAGCCAGAAACACAAATCCAAGATTTTAATTTGTGCACCCAAGCCGATTGCGCCTGAAAATCCTCGCTCACAGTGCGGATCACCACAATTTTGCGGGCACCACGACGATAGGCCTCACGCACAGGTAAAGGCGCTGCTAAGCCGCCGTCGAGATAAAAATCACTGTCGATAGCTTCGCTCAATGCTGCGCTGTAATGCGACCTGCTATGATTAGCCGCGCCGTTATTAGAAGCCTTGTCGCTATTACAGGCGTTGTCACTCAGCCAAGGCGTGAGTTTCACCCCTTGTTTATACAAAAATGGTAATGCGCTAGAAGCTTTTAGCAATTCGCGCCACTGGCTTTTACTGCTTGGACTTAAAAAATAACCCTTGCGATCACTGGCATTGGTGGTGGTGATCAGTAACTGCCGATGACCGAGTGAGGCTGTCGCCGCGTTAAGATCTAATTTAAACATCCCTTGTCGCGTCTGCTCAAAATACCAATCTAAGTCGACAACATTGCCGCCGACTAACCCGCGACCGAGTCGATAGAAACGTTTATGGCGCGATAAACCGCGGATTAAGCGTTTGGCATAACCCTTTTGGCGGGCCAAAAAACTGCTGAGATTCTGTGAGCCTGCTGAGGTACCGATAAACAAATCAAAGGGATCGAATCCGCCATCAAGCCAAGCATCGAGCACGCCTGCGGTGAATATACCCCGCTGACCGCCACCTTCTGCAATCAGGGCCACCTGTGGGCTAGCGTTAGATTGAGCGTCTTTGGAGGTTAAGTGGCTGACGGCGTGCATAGGAAAACCTTATCGAATAATTCATATAAGGCGAGTCTAAACAAGCTGAATAAGAAAATATAACGGATAGAAACTATCATCTTAATAGGTAAACACTATTAAGATGATAAGCCACACAAGGTTAATCCATGCTAAAGGCACGAATACTGACAGAGAGCTACGGCGATTATTCGCGCAAGATTAACCCATTCACTCCAGCTTGTTCATCGTCCTTAACGAACAAGCTCTTTTCACATCAATGCATTAAAACTTATGACTCAGTTCAAGCGTGATGTTGCGCGGCTCACCGGGGAAATGGCCATTACGCTCGCTAAAACCACTGACGGCATATTCTTTATCGAAGATATTTTTAAGATTTAAGCGAACTTGAGTTTGATCCCACTGGGTCGTCCAGCTCATATCAAAAATGGTATGGGGCTTCACCATTTGGCCATCGAGGCTAAACTGTTCACCCACGTAATCCATGCCAAAAGCAATCGCCGAATCGAGTACATTTATATCGTAACGGGTCCATATCCCTGCTTGATGGCGCGGCGCATTGGCAAAGTGCTTACTATCAAACGTATTAGTTAAACTGTCGTTCGTGACCCCTTTAACCACTTCGGTCTCGTTATAGGCATAGTTTGCCGTGACGGTCAGGTTATCGGTTAAATCCCCCACCAGCGTCCATTCAAGGCCTTGACTGTGTACTTCACCCAAATTAAGTAAAGCGGGAATACCATCGTCATCGCCAGTATCTAAAGGGTTAGCTTGGGCGACATTTTGTTTTTCAATGCGATACACAGCAAGCGTGGTCATAAACTGGCCATCAAGCCATTCATTTTTCATCCCAAGTTCAATTTGATTGCCCGTTTCTGGATCGAGGAAACCATCACCAATATCTTCTGCTTGATTGGTTAAAGATGCTGGATTGAAGCTCTCTGAGTAATTCAAATAAAAGGACATTGAATCGATTGGACGATAATTAAGCCCTGCTCTTGGCGTTATCGCGTTATCGCTGAAGGAGAAACCCGTCGCCTTATCATAATCATCAAACTGGCTGAAACGCAGACCGGCAATCAATGACCACTGTTCATTAAAGTGCAGATATTCCTGTACATAAATGCCGTAACGGTTAGCGCGGGTACCATCGGTATTTTTATCCTTCAAGTTGTAACTATTAGGGTTGGTTTCACCATAGTTAAGGTCAAAAATATTCAGGTTACCAACACCATCCTTATCAGTCGCCAATTTGTACTGATATTCGGTTTCGACATAGTGATAGTCGCCGCCGAACAGGAATTCATGTTCAAAACCTAAAGCATCGAATGCATAGACAAAATCATGGGTTAAACTGATTTCATCATTAGCCCGTGCTTGAACTCGGTATTCACGCTTAATGGTGCCATCACCCATAATGGGCTTTTTATTGGCATCTAAGGTCACCCAACCTCTCGATTCATGATATTGCTGCGTGGAATCATTATTCAGATAACGGATCTGAGTCTTGACCGAGAAATTATCGGTAAATTGATGATCGAGAATCGATTGCAGCACCAGTGCATCCATCTTCTGGAAGTCACTCTTCTCATTGGCATTATAGGATGGCGCAACAAGGAAGTTACCGTCATTATCGACAGGAACGCCGCGCAGTCGATTGCCACCTAAATCCTGCTTAATAATATCGAAAGTGGTAGTGAGCTTGGTATCATCACTGATTTCGTAGAGTAACCCACCCGCCACTTCGGCATTTTGACTATCGGCATTATTTCGAAAGCTATCTTCCTGCTGATAATAGGCGCCAAAGCGATAGGCAAGATTTTGGGTTAAGCCACCGGTGAAATCCAGCGAGCCCCCCATCATATCCTCGCTGCCCGTGCTTAAGGTCAGCTCTTTGCTCTCGACAAAGGTTGGTTTTTTAGTGACATAGTTGATCATGCCGCCGGGTTCACCGCCGCCATAAAGTGCCGATGCAGGGCCTTTTAACACTTCAACCCGCTGCACATTAAAGAGTTGCGGCACAGAAAACCCCGAATAGGGATCGCCCCTTACCCCATCATAAAAAACGTTGGCATCGTCGCGGAAACCGCGAAAGGTCACGCCGGAATAACTGAACTCACTCACGCCCGCAATAGAGCGGTATAAATCGGTAATATTGCGCGCGGCTTGGTCGACGATTAACTGCTCGGTCAGCACTTGCACCGACTGCGGCAATTCCATCACATTAATCGCCGTCTTAGTGCCAACCGTCGTTTCTTTATCGACGTACATTTGCATCGCGCGGCCATGGACAGCAATACGCTCAGGTGCTGCGAGTGTTATCTCCCCATCGGCTGCGGATTGAGTCGATGCAGGACTGGGGGCTGGTGAGCTCGTAGACAAGGTCTGCTGTGGAGCCTCTTTATCGAGTACGGTTTCAGCGGCAAATGCCGACTGATGTTGAGCGAGTGCAAGTGCGATTAATGAGTAGGCGAAACGAGTCTTCACAGAATGTCCCCAGCGCGAGCGCATAAAAATGGCATAAACCAAAGGGTTTACAAATGTATTCAAACGAATTGGCCGTCATTATAAAGAATGATTTACAAATGACAATGATTATCATTTGAATTTACATAACTGTGAAAGGCGTTTAATAAATCATCGACATCAGCCCACATAATCCTTGTTATGTTTGGTTATGACTCAAACGAAAGAGAGCATCACTAACACAGACCTTAGATAGAAGTTTTAATATGGAATAAGAAAGAGACTCACAGCATCAAGCTGAGTATTTGCGTGCAACCTAAGCAAAACAACAAGTTAAAGATTTAAACCATACATAAATAAAAACCAGCGACAGTGCGCTGGTTTTTGGCTGTTGTTGAGCTTTTTTTAAGCAAAGGCTTAACTCAGCCTATAGGGTAAATGCTTAAAAGATAGCTTCATCCAATTGAGTTAGCATCTCACTCGCCTGCTCAATTTGCTTACGCAGACTGCGACCTTGCACCGCCCAGTAAGCCATGTAGAAATCGGCAGTTTTCAATTTAGCTTGGTAAAATGCGGTTTCTTCGGTGCCCTGCTCCAGTGCCGCTAATGCCACGGCGGCACTTCTGGCCCACATCCACGCCAGTGCAGTCACCCCAAACAACTCTAGATAAGCCATTGAGGCTGCACCAATAATGTCTGGATTGGTCGCCGCATGCGAGGCTAAATAACCGCTGGCCTTTTGTAAATCACCTGCACAATCCATCAAACCGTTCACATAAGGCTGCATTGCGGCGTTGTTGCTCTGTGATTTAATAAACTCAGTCACTAAAGCCGACCATTGCTGCATTGCGGCGCCGCGATCAGCCAATAATTTACGCCCCACTAAATCCAATGCCTGAATACCGTTAGTGCCTTCATAAATCAGCGCAATACGGCTATCACGCACAAATTGCTCCATACCCCACTCATGAATATAACCATGTCCGCCAAACACTTGCTGTGCATCGACACAGGCATTAAAACCACGGTTGGTGATAAAACCTTTCACTACGGGCGTAAACAGGGCCGCTAACTGGGATGCCGCTTTCGCTTTGGCGGGATCGGTATGGCGCTCAGCTTCATCGAGCCACAAAGCTTGTTGTCCAACTAAGGCTCTTGCGCCTTCATTAAAGGCTTTTTGCGAGAGCAACATACGGCGCACATCGCCATGAACCAAAATCGGATCGGCGGCTTTTTCAGGAGCTTTCGCGCCGCTTAAGGCGCGGCTCTGTAATCTGTCTTTGGCATAGGCCAGCGCATTTTGATAGGCAATCTCAGAGACGCCCAACCCTTGCACGCCCACGCCTAAGCGCGCTTGGTTCATCATAGTAAACATGGCGCGCAGTCCTTGATGTTCATCGCCCACTAGCTCGCCCAGTGCGCCATCAAACACCATCACACAAGTTGAGTTACCGTGAATGCCCATCTTATGTTCAAGGCCGCTGGCATATAAAGTATTCGGCGCCCCTAAACTACCATCGTTATTCACTAATACTTTAGGCACGGCGAACAAAGATATGCCCTTCACACCTTCAGGTGCATCCGGCAAACGGGCTAATACGAGGTGCACTATGTTGTCGGTGAGTTGGTGATCGCCTGAGGAGATAAAAATCTTCTCGCCAGTAATGGCAAAAACGCCTTCGGATACTGGCACGGCTTTCGTGCGTAATAAGGCTAAATCAGTACCCGCGTGGGACTCGGTTAAGTTCATGGTCCCAGTCCATTCACCACTGACCAATTTGCTCAAATATTTTTGCTTTAATGCATCACTACCA
The DNA here is from genome assembly GCF_050848685.1 of Shewanella sp. MF08487. Taxonomy (NCBI): domain Bacteria; kingdom Pseudomonadati; phylum Pseudomonadota; class Gammaproteobacteria; order Alteromonadales; family Shewanellaceae; genus Shewanella; species Shewanella sp. MF08487. The sequence continues at coordinate 31,254 of NZ_JBOZPB010000011.1, read as the reverse complement.
TGGGCGTGAATAGCGGCATACGCACCGTGGGTTAACCCAGGATACATGGCAAAGGCCATATTGGTTGCCGTTTGCATTTCAGCTGCAAAAATACCAACAACTTCAGGTAAACCTTGGCCGCCAAACTCAGGATCACAGGTCAGTGTCGCCCAGCCATTAGCAACAAACTGTTGGTAAGCATCATGAAATCCATCTGGCGTAATCACTTTTCCGTCGACCAGTTTACATCCCTGCACATCACCCACACTGTTAAGGGGTAACATGACCTCAGTTGAAAAATCAGCCATGCCTTGTAAAACCGCATTCACTAATTCAGGGTCAATTTCATCAAAGCCCTTAAGTGTATCTTGCTGATAGATGTGTAACATTTCATCGAGGATAAATTGATAGTCGCGCAGCGGCGCTTGATAAACTGGCATAATCGGTTCCCTTTTTTAGTTAAACGCAATTTTACTAAGTGCTCCGACCACTTTAACGACATTTATCAAAAAGGGAAGATCTCGACAGCATGTGTTTTGGCTTTTGTTTACACATACAAACAGCAAAACTGTAAATTGATCGCAACAAAGCCTTATACTGAGTCGCAAAAGTTTGTAAGCTAAGCATCTGTATTTTTTGCTACATCATCCGAGTTGAGGATATTTTTACTATGGGTTCTGTCACTACCAAAAAGCACGCCAATGGGCTCGATTATGTCGAAGTGAACTCGGCGTTATGTCAGGCAAGAATTTTTTTACAGGGCGCACAAATCGACTATTTTCAACCTGTAGGCAAACCACCTTTACTGTGGGTTTCTTCGGCTGACGATTATCAACCCGGTAATGGGATCCGTGGCGGTGTACCGGTATGTTGGCCTTGGTTTGGCATGAGTAGCGAGCCTAATTTTCCTCAGCATGGTTTCGCTCGCACCCGTATTTGGTCACTTGAGTCGGTTGAAATGCGTGACCAACTAGTGCATTTACGTTTCAGCTTAAAAATTAGTGAGCAAGATAAAATCTATTGGCCACACAATACTCAAGTGAGCGTGTTATTTACACTAGGCGAGACGCTAAGTATTAGTCTTGTTAATACTAACTTAGGCGATAAAACGGTTACCCTAACTCAAGCACTACACAGCTATTTTCCAATTGAAGATATCCACCAACTCAAAGCCAGCGGTTTTAATGGCTCAAAATATATCGAATTTGCCGAAGGGCCTTACCCTCAAACCACCGATGAAGTGCACTTTGATCGTGAAACCGACCGAGTTTATACCAATCTAGGCCCAGTGCAGCGACTGCATACGCCGCAAGGGATTATCAAAGTCAGCCGTGAGAACAGCCGCTCTGCCGTGTTGTGGAACCCATGGATAGATAAATCTCAACGGCTAGGTCGTTTTAATCCAGAGGATTATCTCACTATGGTCTGCTTAGAAGCCGCCAATGTATTAGAAGATAAACTAGTACTCGCCCCAGGTGAAAGTCATAGTTTAGTCACCCACATTTGCTGGCAAGATTAAGTATTTCAATCCGCTATTTGACCAAAACAATTTAAAAAAATGCCCAGACTCACAAATCTGGGCATTTTTATCATCGCTCACATTTAAAGTAAGACTTAAGGTAAAACTTACTTAGCCTATTTTTCTAAGCGCGCCAGCAAGCTAGACGTATCCCAACGGTTACCGCCCATGCCCTGAACTTCTGAATAGAATTGATCCACCAAAGCGGTCAATGGCAAGTGTGAACCATTGCGGCGGGCTTCTTCTAAGGCGATACCTAAGTCTTTACGCATCCAATCGACGGCAAAACCAAAATCATAACTTTGGCCCCACATTGTCTTGTAACGATTTTCCATTTGCCAGCTTTGCGCCGCGCCCTTGCTAATCACTTCAATCACTTTTTCACCATCGAGTCCCGCTTTACGGGCAAACTGTAATGCTTCCGCCAAACCTTGCACCACACCCGCGATACAAATTTGATTCACCATCTTAGTTAACTGACCAGCACCAACCTCACCTAAACGCTCGGCGCAGCGGGCAAAGGCTTCAATTACAGGTTTAACACGGGCAAATACGGCTTCATCGCCGCCAACCATCACAGTCAAGGCGCCATTTTCGGCGCCCGCTTGACCGCCTGATACTGGTGCATCCAGAAAGTGAACGCCCTTTTGGGCTAACACTTGGTAAAGCTCACGGGCAACATCGGCCGAAGCCGTTGTATGGTCAACCAGCACTGCGCCCTTTTCCATCCCATGAATAACGCCATCACTGCCTAATACCACTTCACGCAGATCGTTATCATTGCCCACGCAAGTAAACACAATATCTTGACCCTCTGCCGCTTCCTTTGGCGTTGGACAGCAGCGCCCGCCATAGGTGTCGACCCAAGTTTGCGCCTTGGCAAAAGTACGATTATAAACTGTGACCTCATGGCCTTTGTTGAGTAAATGCCTCGCCATGGGATATCCCATTACGCCTAAACCAATAAATGCGACTTTTGCCATGAAATGATCCTCAAATAGGTAAACAAGATGAATTAATTAGAAATTGCGGAATCTGGTTCTGTATTCTCTGCCCAATATATTACCGCTAAATCCTGAGTAACAAACACGAGAAATGCTAGCAAGTGTTTCAATCGATAGCTTTCTTTGCGGTAATAAACGGGAGCGAAATAAGAATGCAGTTTAACATCCAGCCAGTATAACGCGGCAGGGATAAATCAAACTGAGTGGCAAACGCACTTTTCCGCACAAACAACAAAGGCGCCAGAAGCGCCTTTGTTGTTATCATTTATCGCATTATTTCACCACGTGGGCTTCCATTTCGGCGCCAATTTTTTTACGCATTTCCATCAGACGCAATGCTGAATCCCGCAAATGAATATCATAATCCGTTTGTGGTATCCATTCTGGTACTGGCGTGGGTTGACCCTGTTCATCTACAGCCACCATGATCACAATACAATGGGTAGTAAGATGACGCTCAGACACTTTAGGATCCCCTGCCCGCACATCAATACCTATGTGCATGGAGGTCTTACCAGTATAAATAACTTTAGCACTGACTTCGACGATGTTGCCGACCAAAATCGGCTGTACAAAACGAATTCCCCCGGCATAAGCGGTAATACAATATTTACCGCTCCAACCCGCAGCGCAGGCATAGGCCGCGAGGTCGATCCACTTCATCACCGCACCGCCGTGGACTTTACCGCCAAAATTGACATCCGCAGGTTCGGATAAAAATCTCAAGGTACTTTGTCTATCGATACCAGCCATATAACCTCAACTTATTCAGCCACCACTATGGCTCAATGTTCTCGCGTAATAAGTTGAGTTTACGATAGAAAGCTTGAGTTAGGTAAAGATAATTACAATTGGCCTTATCAAAGAATTCGATTTAACCAAAGTGACTAATAAGCACGCAGCACAGCAGTAAACCGGGCAGAGCTAAACGATAAAGCCATAGCTGCAGCGCACTGCTAACAAAACGCGTGCCCTTTCCAAACGTATAAAGACCTAAACCCAATGTGAAGAAACCGAGTACTTGCAAGCCTGACGACATATTACTATCACCGCCAACGCTAATTGCCGTTACAAGTAATGCAAACCAGACCACCACATAAGCAGCTATCGCTAAGGTAAAAGTCTTAATCCCTATTTCCATATTAGGATGCCAAATTTTAAACTCACCGCGGATCAGTTCGGTCAAATTTGCCGTTAGCGCACCAATGATAGGGATAAGCGGAATAACCACAGGATTTAACATGACATAGTCCATTGAGATTGAATATGCCTGCCATTATCTGTAGCAAAAAAAATTAAACAAGCTTGATGAACAAAGGTTAATAATAAATATATCAAATAGTTAGAATGTGACTCTGTTCACAAGAAAAGTTATATATTAAGGCCCGTAATACTTACAAGGTTTTAATTTATCCCATAAAAAATGCGCCATTAGGCGCATTTCTTCACTATCAAATTTTTTAGGATTTTTTAAACAGCAATGAACCGTTAGTTCCACCAAAGCCAAACGAATTACACAGTGCATAATCCATCTTCACGTCACGGGCAGTATGGGCGACAAAATCTAAGTCACAACCATCATCTGGATTATCCAAGTTGATGGTTGGCGGCACAATTTGATCGCGTAGCGCGAGTAAGGTAAAAATCGCCTCAACCGCACCCGCAGCACCTAATAGGTGACCCGTCATCGATTTAGTTGAGCTCACTAATACTTTATTAGCTTGGGAGGCAAACACCGACTTAACCGCTGCAACCTCGGCTTTATCTCCTGCAGGGGTCGATGTACCGTGGGCATTGATATAACCGATTTGTTCAAGCGATATCTTAGCGTCATTAATGGCATTGACCATAGCAGCAGCCGCACCTGCACCATCGCTAGGTGGCGATGTCATGTGGAACGCATCACCGCTCATACCAAACCCGACTAATTCGCCGTAAATGGTCGCTCCGCGCGCTTTTGCATGTTCGTATTCTTCTAATACCATCACGCCAGCACCATCGCCTATCACAAAACCATCACGGTCTTTATCCCATGGGCGACTTGCTGCCATTGGATCGTCGTTACGAGTCGATAAGGCTTTAGCCGCGCTAAAACCTGCCACCCCCAAAGGAGAGGTGACATCTTCAGCGCCGCCAGCGACCATAACATCTGCATCACCATAGGCAATCGTGCGCGCCGCAAAGCCAATATTGTGCACGCCCGTAGTACAAGCGGTGGTGACAGCAAAGTTAGGTCCTTGCATACCAAACATGATCGACAAGTTACCCGAAATCATATTGATAATGGTACTAGGTACAAAGAAAGGAGACACTTTACGTGGGCCGCCATTAATGAGCGCGCTGTGGCCTTGTTCAATCAGCCACATTCCGCCCATACCTGAGCCAATTGCGGTACCGACTCGACCGGGATTTTCTTTGCTCATATCCAAACCTGAATCTTGGATAGCTTGGATGCCAGCCGCCATACCGTATTGAATAAAGAGGTCCATCTTACGGGCCTCTTTTTTCGTGACGTATTGCTCAATATCAAAATCTTTTACTGAACCACTGAAACGGGTAGAAAATTCACTGGCATCAAATTTGGTTATTGGTGCAATACCACTCTTACCAGAAAGCAACGCTTTCCAAGTAGTATCCACAGTATTACCCACTGGAGTTACTAACCCCAAACCGGTTACCACTACACGACGTTTAGACACGGCAGTCACCTTTAAATGCTAATTTGTTAATTCAGATAGAGGACACAGAGTTTTCTATCATTAGACAATTCTTTCAGAACGATTGATGTCAGAAAGAAGTCGCCAATCTGCGGCGAGCATCTCGTGGATAACAGGATAAAACACGATCCAGAGACGATTGAATAGTACAGGGGCAGAATTTGACGGGGCTAAAACAAAAACAGGCGGCAAAAATGCCGCCTGTCTTCAAGAATTCAGAATTACTGATTCTTAGAAACGTAATCGATCGCTGCTTGAACAGTAGTGATCTTTTCAGCTTCTTCATCAGGGATCTCGGTGTCAAACTCTTCTTCCAGAGCCATAACCAACTCAACAGTGTCCAGAGAATCTGCACCCAGATCGTCAACGAAAGATGCTGCTGGTTTAACGTCTTCTTCTTTAACGCCCAGTTGCTCTACAATGATTTTCTTTACACGTTCTTCGATGTTGCTCATTAGTTTTCTTTCCTATTCAAATTACGCACTTGCGTAAGATTGCGAGTAGTTTATTAGATTTGGCTGACAATGCAAGCATAGTTTTCGTGGTCTAACCACGAAATTTCACCATCAATTGATACAGATCACTACTCAGTTGCGACAGTATCCCTGCCATTCGCCCTTAAACCATGTACATGCCGCCATTCACATGCAATGTTTCGCCTGTGATGTAAGCGGCGGAGTCCGAGGCCAAAAAGAGCACAGCGTTAGCAATTTCTTGCGCTTGCCCTAATCGTTCCATCGGAACCTGTGACATGATAGCTTTTTGCTGTTCTTCGGTCAGCTCATCCGTCATATCAGTCTGAATAAATCCAGGAGCGATAGCATTAACTGTAATTTGACGAGATGCAACCTCTCTTGCAAGAGATTTTGTAAATCCAATCAAACCCGCCTTTGCTGCCGAGTAATTAACTTGACCTGCATTGCCCATGGTACCTACCACTGAACCGATATTGATGATTCGGCCAAAGCGCTTTTTCATCATGGTACGCATCACAGGTTTTGATAGTCTAAATAATGATGTCAGATTGGTATCAATAGTATCTTGCCATTCATCATCTTTCATCCGCATTAGCAGATTATCACGGGTTATACCCGCATTGTTGACAAGAATATCAACATCACCTACTTTTTCTTTAATCGATGCGAATAATTTTGTAACAGATTCAGTATCGGTGACATTAAGCACTAAACCAAAACCTTTGTCACCCAGATATTCTTGAATAGCTGCAGCACCCTTCTCACTGGTTGCAGTGCCAATGACGACTGCACCCGCTTCGACGAGCGTCTCAGCGATGGCACGCCCAATACCGCGGCTCGCACCTGTCACTAAAGCCACTTTACCGGTTAAACTCAGATTAAAACTCATACAAATTCCTTACTCAGTTAATGCCGCTAATGAAGCAACGTCATTAACCGCTTGGGCTGATAATGATTTATTAATTCGTTTTGCTAAGCCTGTCAAGACTTTACCTGGGCCGCATTCCACCAGTTGAGTAATACCTTGTTGAGCCATGAACTCAACGGTTTCGCTCCAGCGCACAGGACAATATAACTGACGCACTAATGCATCTTTTATATCAGCAGCAGCGGTGGGTGACGTCACATCGACGTTGTTAATTACAGTAATCGTTGGGGTATTAAACTGGATATCGTTTAATGCTAATGCCAGTTTATCTGCAGCAGGTTTCATTAGTGCACAGTGTGATGGCACGCTAACAGGTAAAGCTACTACCATTTTAGCACCCGCAGCTTTACACGCCGCAGCAGCGCGTTCAACCGCTTCTTTTTCACCGGCAATAACAACTTGGCCAGGGCTGTTGAAGTTAACCGGACTCACTACAGCACCTTGAGCCGCTTCGGCGCAAGTCTTGGCAATAGTGTCATTATCTAAACCGATAATTGCATACATAGCGCCAGTGCCAGCAGGAACCGCTTGCTGCATCAGCTGACCGCGAAGCTCTACTAACTTAATTGCGTCTTTAAAATCTATCACACCCGCACACACTAAAGCAGAGTATTCGCCTAAGCTATGACCCGCTAACATGGCTGGCATAGGTTTACCTGAAGCCACATAGGCGCGCCAAATAGCAACACTTGCCGCTAATAAAGCGGGTTGGGTTTTATCGGTTTCATTTAAGCTTTCAACCGGACCTTGCTGAACTAAAGCCCAAAGGTCGTAACCTAGTACGTCACTCGCCTCAGCAAAGGTTTGTCCAACAACTGCGTGTGATTGTGCAAGCTCAGCTAACATGCCAAGGGCTTGTGAGCCTTGACCAGGAAATACAAAAGCAACACTTTCCATATTTAAATTATCCATGCCTAACTTATTTATTAATATTTTATAATGCGATAACTGTATATAACATGCAGTTTAGAGTGTAAAACGCTAGAAACGTACTAATGCACTGCCCCACGCAAATCCGGCACCAAATGCTTCAAGTAACAGTAAGTGTCCACGTTGAATACGGCCGTCACGCACTGCTTCATCTAGGGCAATCGGCACTGATGCTGCAGAAGTATTACCGTGTTTTGCTAAGGTTAATACCACTTTATCCAGACTCATATCGAGCTTTTTAGCTGTCGCATTAATAATACGAAAGTTAGCTTGGTGCGGTACTAACCAATCAATCTCTGACTTATCGATATTATTAAGGCGTAGTGTTTCAGTCACCACGTTAGATAACTGAGTCACAGCAACTTTAAAGACGTCATTACCTTTCATTGTCATAAACCCTGCGGCCGCAGAGGTTTCCCCTTGGCGAGGCGGAAAAGCACACTTTAACAAATCTGCATGACGACCGTCGGCATAGATGTGTGTTGAAATAATACCTGGAGTATCCGCGGTGCCAATCACAACTGCGCCAGCACCATCACCAAATAAAATAATAGTTGTACGATCCTCTGGCTCACAAAGACGAGATAAAACATCAGCACCAATGACTAATACTTTCTTAGCAGCGCCTGTTTTAACAAATTGATCGGCAACAGATAAAGCATAAACAAAGCCTGAGCAAGCCGCCGCAATATCAAACGCAGGAATAGAATGCACTCCAAGCATGGCTTGGATTTCACAGGCTGCAGCAGGAAAAGCATTTGGAGCACTCGTGGTGCCACAAACGATCATGTCTAAATCTGATGCTTCTATGCCAGCCATTTCGAGCGCTTTTAGCGCAGCTTGATAACCCATAGTTGAAACGGTTTCATCGAAGGCCGCAATACGACGTTCTGATATGCCGGTACGTTCCACAATCCATTGGTCAGTGGTTTCTACCATCTTTTCCAAATCTTGATTGCTGCGCACCTGCACGGGTAGATAACTACCAGTTCCGAGAATTTTTGTATGCATAAGGAGGGATCAGTTATTTATATCTAAAAGAATCGACTCCAAACGATCTTTTATCATTTCAGGGAGTCGACGTTGAGCTTCCGTCACTGCTAAATTAATTGCTTGTAAATAGGCAGTTTCGTCGGCATTTCCATGGCTTTTTACCACTATTCCTCGCAATCCTATCAGACTTGCGCCGTTATAGTGGTCGGGGTTCATCTGGCTTAACACCGCCTGAATACGTGGGGCGATAAGTTTAGCTAGAAAACGAACAAAAAAACCTTGGGTTAATCCCAGTTTTAACTGATGTACCAATAACTTGGCAATCCCTTCTGAAGTCTTTAGCGTGATGTTACCCACAAAACCATCACAAACAATCACATCTACATTACCTGAGTAAATCTCATTGCCTTCAATAAAACCGGTGTAATTGATTTGCTCTGTCTGTTGCAGTAACTGCGCGGCTTGCTGAACTTGATCGTTACCTTTGATTTCTTCAATGCCAACATTGAGCAAGGCAACTTTTGGCCGAGATTTTTTATCTACCGCTTCACACAGGACTGAACCCATCACGGCAAATTGAAATAAGGTTTCTGAATCACAGGAAATATTAGCGCCCAAATCCAGTAAATAAACCGGTTTTTGAGTCACTGCAGGCAAGCAGCTCACTAATGCGGGCCGATCAACGCCAGGCAAGGTTTTGAGCAATACTTTTGCTATCGCCATTAGTGCACCGGTGTTACCAGCACTCACACACGCTTGCGCGCGTTCATCACGCACTAATTCAATAGCCAATCGCATTGAGCTGTTTTTACGTGTACGTAAGGCATGCACTGGTCTATCAGACATACTCACGACTTCATCGGTATGAATGATTTCTATACGTGAAAGTAAACTCGCTTCAGCTTGGTGTAGATAGACATCAATTTCAGTCTTGTCACCGACTAAAATGATTTTTAGAAAAGAATGTAATTGTAGTGCCCGCAAGGCTGCAGGCACTGTGACGTGGGGGCCATGATCTCCCCCCATTACATCTAACGCGAGCGCCAGATTCGTCATTAGGAAACCAACAAATTACTTGTTGATTACCTTTTTACCGCGATAAAAACCATCTGCAGTCACATTGTGACGCATATGAGTTTCACCGCTGGTAGCGTCTACAGACAGCTGAGCAGTGCTCAGTGCGTCATGTGAACGGCGCATTCCGCGCTTTGAACGTGATTTTTTGTTCTGTTGTACAGCCATTGGCCTGTCTCCTAGATTACTTGCTCTTCAGTTTTTCTAACACTGCAAACGGATTTGGACGCTCCTCATGAGCGGGTTCTATCTCGCCTACAACTATGTCTTTAGATCCGGCACTACAATCAATTTCTTGATGCATTGGGATTATCGGCATAGCGACTATCAATTCATCTTCGATTAATTGATGTAGACGCACTTCGCCAACTTCATTGCACTCAATTGGGTCATACGCATCCGGGAGCTCATCGATTTCTGCCTTAGTCCGGCATGGACCGAAACAAAACTCGACCGTAACCTCAGTGGTAAATAGCGTCATGCAACGTTGACATACTAGAGTGAGCTCCGTCACAGCCTTCCCTTTCAGGTAGACTATCCCCTGTAAATCTACGCCACATTCAAGCGACACTGCCACATCGGAACAGTCGCCGGCACATAACTCAGTTAATCTTTTCAATTGCACGCCAGGAACTGTGCCGTGATAAACTTGGCGGCTCGTGGCGGCGCGAAATGGATCAATTGAAACCGGTATCTTTACTGTTTGCATAAGGCGCGCATATTATAGTTTGAAAACGCTAGAGTCAAAGAAAAATTACTAACTTAAGTCCCAGTTTGCGACTTAAGCCTTTTTCCAGCCCCAACATTGAAATTGACGTGGGCGAAATAGTACCCAAGCATGAGGCTGCATACAAGCATAAGCCGCCTAAAATAGCCGCATTCGCTGAAAAGAAAGCGTAAAAAACGAAACTGTTGCGCACTCTCGCTCAAATTGGTCACAATATAGGTCACTTTTTTGCGGAGATTCATTTATGCCAACCCCATTAATCTTAGCTTCGACCTCTGTATACCGACAATCTTTACTGCAAAAACTCGGTATTCCCTTCGAATGCTGCAATCCTGATATTGACGAAACGGCGCATATAGATGAATCGGCCCATGCCTTAGTGCTTCGATTAGCCAGAGCAAAAGCCGTCGCAGGTGCAGAACAATTCCCCGATGGGCTGATTATTGGCTCCGATCAAGTTGCCGTCATTGATGGCAAGATTATCGGTAAGCCCCATGATTTTGACAATGCCGTCGCGCAGCTCATCCAAGCCTCAGGCAAAGCCATCACCTTTTATACTGGGCTTGCACTTTATAATGCCGCAACGGGTGTGATGAGCGCCGAAGTTGAACCTTTTACGGTGCATTTTAGGCACCTCACACATGCACAAATTGTGGCCTATATAGAAAAGGAAGAGCCCTATTACTGTGCCGGCAGTTTTAAGAGTGAAGGTTTAGGTATCGCTTTATTTACGCAGTTTGAAGGTCGCGATCCCAATACCTTGGTTGGCTTACCACTAATACTACTGACTGAGATGCTGCTTATCCAAGGTGTAGACGTTTTGGCATAGTTAACTTTTTTATTGAAGAAAAAGCGTAAAAAGGACGGATTGTAGATACGCTTTATCGGTCAAAGGATAAGGATATATAACGCAATAAGGAAGGTTACATCGAAATGGCGTTTATCGACACGCCAGCATAAACAGCATACTTAGAGGTATTGCAGTAATTGCTCTGGCGAGTCAATCAAGGCAATAGGGTTTGCTCGCAATAGCGTTTCTGCGCTGTGGGCACCGTAGGTCACGCCAATGCTATCAATCCCAGCATTTGCCGCCATGGTAAGATCCAATAGAGAATCCCCCACCATCAATGCACGTTCAGGTGAGATATTCAATTCGTGAAGCAAGCTTGAAATCATATCAGGGTGGGGTTTACTGCGCACTTCATCAGCACAGCGTGACGCGACAAAGTACCTTCCAAGCCCAGTTTGTTCAAAAACGCGCTCAAGACCTACGCGGGCTTTACCTGTTGCGACAGCCAATTGGTAGCCTTGGGTATGCAAGTTATTAATTAAAACGGGCGCTTGTGCAAAGAGCGGCGTAGGCGTGGTGTCTAAATGTAAATATTGTGCTTTAAACTCGGCGCGCATCTGTTGATATTCATCATCAGGGCTTTGGCTAGACTCATTCTTAGAGAACGAACGTTGAGCACATACTGAAGAAGCGCTGACCTTGAGCCCTTGCGGAAACAGAACTCGCAGCGCTTCTGTCATAGATAAGCCGATAATATCACGAATATCATTTTCAGTTGGGATAGGCAGATGCAATGCTTTAGCCATGTTTTCAATGCAGATGATAATTTTACCAATGGAATCCATCAGCGTGCCATCCCAATCAAAAATCACTAAATCATATTGCTTTATTTTCATTCTTGAAGCCTATCCCTTCTGCTTACACGCGCTTTAACTTGTCCAATAATTGCGACAAATTATTATCTAAAGGTGCAGAAACCCGCATCACTTCATCATTTTCAGGATGAATAAACATGAGTTCAGCCGCATGTAAAAAGAGGCGAGTCAACCCCAATGAACGCATGCTATCGTCAAACCCTTGCTCACTGTATTTGTCATCACAGGCAATAGGATGACCAGCAAACTGGCAATGCACACGAATTTGATGAGTACGACCCGTAACAGGGCTGGCCTTAACTAAAGTACAACCTTGGTAACGCTGTATAATTTTAAAGCGCGTTTCTGACGGCTTACCTTCGGCGTTAACGCGCACTATACGCTCACCAGATTTAAGGGTAATTTTCAATAAGGGCTGTTGAACCGCTTTATCTTGAGCTGACCATTCACCTTTTACTAAGGCTAAATAATCTTTTTGCATCTTTTTATGTCTAAGCTGATCATGCAGATGTTTGAGCGCACTTCGCTTTTTAGCAACCAATAAAACACCAGAGGTATCTTTATCGAGGCGATGTACCAACTCTAAAAACTTCTGCTGAGGACGCAATGAACGCAGCGCTTCAATGACGCCGTAATCAACACCGCTACCGCCATGTACCGCTATTCCAGCAGGTTTATTTAACACGATCAGATGATTATCTTCATGCAAAATACGATCTTCAAGCTGCGACACTTTGGTTAAGTTAGCCGATGGCGCAGTACGATTGTCTGGCTCCGCCACTCTGACAGGCGGAATACGTACTATGTCGCCAATCTGCAACTTGTATTCGGGTTTAATGCGTTTCTTATTAACTCTAACTTCACCCTTACGGACGATGCGATAGATCATGCTTTTTGGCACGCCCTTCAGCTTAGTCATTAAGTAGTTATCGATACGCTGTTCGAAGTGATCTTCATCAATGGTGATCAATTGAACTTGTTGTGGGGTGGATTCTGTATTCATGATGCGCCATCTAATTATTACGGCGGTCATTGTACAACAACTGAGAAGAATTGTGCCTTTCCATTGCTGAATTTTTTGATTGTTGCTATATTTCACCTGCGATTAGGGATAACCCGTGGATAAAGTGTTCACAAGCTCCCTTTCCCAAGCGAAAACTTTCATGGATAGAAAAATATTTTCTTGATAGCAACTCATTGATTTGCAAGTCGTAGATGAAGTAAAAATACCATAAATGCGTTTTTACGATTAAATCGAGAAAGTCACCTTAAATTAATAAGGTTTTCCTGAGATTTTTCTCCCAGATTTCGAAACATATTTTAACTTGTCGTCAGACAAACCGATTCGACTTGGGCATTACCGGAACGAAACTAAAGAATTTATGGGGTTGGTTGATGTTTTACAACGAATTCCTTGTTTTTGTAATCATTAAAAAATAAGCCATAAATAGGATGCGACACGCAGCGACTGCGTCTAACAGTAATGCGCACCTTGCCTAGCCACAAGCCGTGAGGCTTTGTAGACCACAGCTAGGCCCGTAATGCAGCGAAACGCGATGTTTGATGACCTCTATTTAAAGAAGAATGACGTCATCATGAAACGTATGTTAATCAATGCAACTCAATCAGAAGAGTTGCGTGTTGCCCTTGTTGATGGGCAACAACTGTATGATCTAGATATTGAAAGTCCAGGTCATGAGCAAAAAAAATCAAATATTTACAAAGGTAAAATTACCCGCGTAGAACCGTCTCTAGAAGCCGCGTTTGTTGACTATGGCGCCGATCGTCATGGCTTTTTGCCGCTAAAAGAAATTGCCAGAGAGTATTTCCCTAAAGGATATTCGTTCCAAGGTCGGCCAAATATCAAAGAAGTCGTCAGTGAAGGACAAGAAGTCATTGTTCAAATTGATAAAGAAGAGCGTGGCAATAAAGGCGCGGCATTAACTACCTTTATCAGCTTAGCGGGCTCTTATTTAGTGCTGATGCCAAATAACCCACGTGCTGGCGGGATTTCTCGTCGTATCGAAGGTGATGAACGCACTGAGTTAAAAGAAGCACTGGCTGATTTAGAAGTGCCTGCCGGCATGGGCCTTATTGTGCGGACTGCTGGTGTAGGTAAAGAATCTGCTGAATTAAAGTGGGACTTAAAAGTTCTACAACATCACTGGGCTGCCATCACCGAAGCGGCACAAGTTAAGGGCGCCCCCTTCTTAATTCACCAAGAAAGTAACGTCATTGTGCGCGCTATTCGTGACTATTTACGCCGCGATGTGGGCGAAATCCTCATCGATCACCCACGTATTTTCGAAGAAGCTAAGCAACATATTGCTTTAGTTCGTCCTGATTTCGTTGAGCGCGTAAAACTTTACGAAGCTGAAGTGCCATTATTCACTCACTTCCAAATCGAATCACAAATTGAATCAGCCTTCCAACGTGAAGTGCGCCTGCCTTCTGGCGGCTCAATTGTCATCGACCCAACTGAAGCCTTAACCTCAATTGATATCAACTCTGCCAGAGCCACTAAAGGTGGAGATATTGAAGAGACTGCACTAAATACTAACCTTGAAGCTGCCGATGAAATTGCCCGTCAATTACGTTTACGCGATCTAGGCGGTTTAGTGGTTATCGACTTCATCGACATGACGCCAGTGCGTCATCAACGCGAAGTTGAAAACCGCTTACGCGATGCCGTACACCATGACCGCGCTCGTGTGCAGTTAGGCCGTATTTCACGCTTTGGTTTAATGGAAATGTCACGCCAGCGTCTACGCCCATCTCTAGAAGAGTCTGCTGCGCATATCTGCCCTCGCTGTCATGGCCAAGGTACAATTCGTAGTACTGAATCGCTAGCGCTGTCTATTCTGCGCTTGATGGAAGAAGAAGCCATCAAAGAAAATACATCGCAGATTGAAGCGATTGTGCCTGTTGATGTGGCTGCATTCTTGTTAAACGAGAAACGTAAAGCTATCCGCATTACAGAACAACGTCACAATGTCGAAGTGTATATTATCCCAGATGCACACATGATGACTCCGGATTACCGAGTTATCCGCCATCGTAATGACGATGAAATCAGCGAATCAAGCTACAAACGTATTGAGCAGCCAGAAGCTAAGTTGTATGAACCGCGCAAATTGGAACGTACAAACGCAGCTGCGCCAGCTTTAAAAGGTTACGCAGCACCACAAAAAGTGGAACAAGCGCCATCACCAACGGTAAAAGAGCAACCATCACAGCCTGGCTTCTTCAGTAAGTTAGTGAGCGCGATCAGTGCGATGTTGGCACCAAGCGAAAAAGCTGAGCCAGTAAAAGCCGCTGAAATTAAAACTGCTGACACAAGCGCAGCTAACGCAAACCGTCGCAATCGTCGTAATGACACTCGACGCCCACGTAGCACCCAGGATGCAGACAAGGCAAAAGAAGGCACTCGCGAGCCACGTAGTCGTAATCCAAGAAAACCAGCGGATGCGATAGCAACGACACAAGAACGCCCTACTCAAGATAAAGATGAAGCGATAAAACGTCCGATAAAAACGGAATCTAAACCACGAGTTCAAGCACCAAAAGACGTTATTGCGGATGTTGATACTGACACCGATGCTCCTAAGCAAGAAGTTGCCCGCGAGCGTCGTCAGCGTCGTAATATGCGTCGCAAAGTGCGTATAGATAATGGCCATAACACGCCAGACAACGCGATACCTATTTCTCCTGAAGACGTTGCTGAAGTGTTGGCCGAGATTGCAGCCGTAAATGCAGCAGCTGTCACTATCGAAGTAAAAACTGCAGTAGTTACTGAAACAACAGAAACGAGAACACCAAGAACACGCCGCCAACCTCGTAGAGATGTGGCATTGGCTCAAGACTCGATAGATAGTGAAGTTTTAGATAGCGAAGTGTTAAAAAATGACGTTGCTGAAACCTCAACGATAGAAGCATCAACTATTGCTGTTATCGAAACTGAAATCGCAACAGAAAGCACAGTGCCAACAGATGCCTTATCGCAAGATAACGACATTGAAAGTACAGATGATGACAGTCAGTCAAAACAAGAGCCAAGGGAAGGTCAACGTCGTAGCCGTCGTAGCCCACGCCATCTTCGCGCTGCGGGTCAACGTCGTCGTCGTGATGAAGATGACCAAGGTACATCTACGCCAGCACAATTTATTCCTAACGACGAGTTAGGTGCTGACCAAGAGTATCCTCGTGAAATAGCACCAGTTACAATAGAACCTGCTCAGCTAGAAGCCGCTATTGCAGAGCATGTAAAAACGACTGAAGTTGAATCCACTCAAATAATTGCAGCGCCTAAGTCTGAAACACCCGTTGAAATTAAAACAGAAACGCCTGTTGAAATGACCAAAGCAAGCGATATCGAGACAACCGAAACTAAGCCGATTGTTGAGACTCTAGCTGCAGAAACCAATGTGCAGCCAAAAACTGCTGAAGTGAACGTTAATCTTGCATCAACAATTGAAACACCAGCAATGGTAAACGTGCCAGAAAAGCAAGCTGAAACTGTGGTTCAAACAGCATCTACTACAGAGTCAAATGTTGTAGTGAAAGAAGCGGTTAAAGCAACGTCTTCTGCGCCGATGGCAAAACCTGCGACCTTTGCAAAACCTCAATTAACACCACAAGTTGCATCTAGTGTAACAACAAAGCCTGTCATTGATGTTGTTGCCAAACCAAAGGCCGCTAGCCGTTTTGGCTCTATGGTGTCATCTGATATGACTAAACCGGTGGTTGAGGTAAGAGAGCAAGTTGCTGTACCTAAAGGGCGTGAGTATGAAAATACTGCGACGGAAGAAGCTTCTAGCGCTAAAATCAAATTGGGAAATAGTGCAGAATCGGATATGGCTCGCCCATAATCACTTTGGCTCAAAAGATATGTAATCGCATTAATGCCGCTCACTCAAGGTGAGCGGCATTTTTTATGGTGAACTTTAAATAACCTGAACTAGTGAGCAGAAATAGAACTCATACCTTTTTTGTGTCATACCAATTATGTTATCTAATAGATAAAGAACTAATTCTTTCATTTTTATTATGACGTCCTGCGATATTTCAGCATTAGCTCAATTGGAAAAGTGTATGTAATACCAATCGTATTGGCTATGTTCACGTTAACTGTGTCTGCATAGCCAATATGCTATTTTCATTTGGATTATCATGGGCTTCAAAGAATCTAAACCAGCCTAAGTAGTTCGGAAGATATTTAGTTGCTACGCCCCGGAAGGTATTTATCCATAAATGCAGTCGGCTATGGTAAGCATTGACATTTTGAATATGAAAAACACCCTCTTTGACTCGCTTGCCATGACTTGCATTGAGTATCTTATGCTCTACTTTCATATCCTGAGTCATTTTTAGGTAGGAAAGAAAGCCATCGCTACACACCACTGGATCCGCAGCTATTTTATTTTCTAGCAACCCTAATAATGGACAGTATCGGCGCTATCGAAGCATTCATCAAATACCTGTTTGTTTCTATCTCTGGCCACAAGGACCGCGACCCAATCACCTTTCTTTCGTCCGCGACCAGCACAATCTCCACCTCTTTTATGGGCTTTACGTGAGAGTGTACGACTGCCTTTCTCTGAATAGCGAAATAAGGTCTCATCGATTTCAACGATACCAGACAAACTTTGCTCTTTGACTTTATTGGGCAAGGAAAGGAGTGTGTGGCGCCATTTAAAGGCTGTTTTAACTGATATATTACAGCGCTTTGCGCTCTTTCTTATCGGAAGGCTGTCTAGCATGCATGTGAAGTATGGCAGCCATTTTTCTAAGAACCGCATTCGATAGAAGGGTGTGTTAATGGTGCACATGAACGTTTTATGACAAGCATGACAGCGATATCGCTGACGGCCTTTAGGTTTTCCATGGCGTTTAATGTGACAGGCGTGACAATGAGGGCATTGGGGTTTGATGGTGAAATTCGCCTCAAGCATATTAATGCATGAACCACTATCAAGTTGTTGCTGTAAAAAAGAAATGAGTAAACGTTGCTGTTCAAAGGGTAACTCTGCCGCTTGTTGCTCGAGGTCTACCAAACATTAAGTCATGTGGAACTCCGATAGAGAGCTACATATAATTACAGTGCAGCAACACTTAACTAAAACATAGCCGATATAACTGGTATTAGTTGATTTGACGATATTTATGAGCGTATGGAACGTGTTTATAATAGCTAGACAAAGCGCGACCAACGGTACTTTCGAGAATAGATAAAGATTAGCCATTTAATTAACCGATTTACTATAAAGCAGTGCGTCAGGAAGTTATTGATTTGAGATGGAAGAGTTATAAATTAATCAAATTTGCCAAAACATAATTAACTATCAACTGAGAAAGGTTCGAATTTAAAGCTCTCTGCCTGTGGTGATACTTCATTAATTAGTAGTCTAATTATCGAATTTCAGACATCCTAGCTGAGTTTATGAAGAAGCTAAACATTTTTTATATTTTACACAAATAAAAAGAGCTATGGAATAAACCATAGCCCTTTGATCCATTGCTCTTAGTCTGAAACTAACAGCACTGAAAATTAACCAACGATAGTTACGTTTTCAGCTTGTGGACCTTTTTGACCTTGAGTCACAGTGAAAGACACTTTCTGACCTTCATCAAGAGTTTTGAAACCGTCAGAGTTGATCGCACGGAAGTGTACGAATACGTCTGGACCAGATTCTTGCTCAATGAATCCGAAACCTTTGTCAGAGTTGAACCACTTAACAACACCAGTAACTTGAGACATAATATAAATCCTGTAAATAAAAAATTAAAGCCTTAACGGCGGTGGAGCTGGAAAATGCCGGTATTACTTATGTTTACAGGACGAACTGGTCGTATTGAACACATAAATATAAGCCAAACCTTCAAGCTAATTAAGACTATAAACCATTCTAAAGATAAGTCAACACACAGTGACATTTTGAATTATTTATTTTGCCTACATTTACTCTATAGTTTTGCAACCGGCTAGCTGAACACTAAGTTCATGCTGTTTCACAAGTATAGTAAAGCACTTTAAATATTTTATTTCAATAGCTTAATCTACGTTATCACCTTGAAATTCGATGTACTTCAATTTGGAAATCTAGCTCACAATGCAGCCCTTGTGAGGCAAGTAATTGTTTTTGAACATCGGTAAACTTCCAAGCATAGGGAGTCATTTCTAAAAAATGAGCAATATGCTCGCTATGAGTCAATTCGAGCTGGGATTGCAGTCGTTCTTGATGCAAACATTCGAATCCCAAAATATGCGCCGTGGATTCGGGATGTAACCTAGGCTCGGCATAAATCTGTTTTTTTAATGCAAAATGGTGCAAAGGGCCAGGTGACACAGTGACTAAGATACCGCCATTAGCCATAATCCTGTGTAGCTCTTCAATTTTTGAAGGTGCATAAATACGAATCGCCAGATCGACACTTTGGGCGGCAATAGGCATTTCATAAGCACTTGCTACGCAGAACTGTAAATGAGGATAACGCTTAGCGGCATACTTTATTGCTGACTTAGAAATATCAATGCCTTGTAACTCACATTGATGGTGCTGATTCACCACATCGAATAAACGCTGACTGTAGTACCCCTCCCCACAACCTATATCAAGGATCTGCTTTGTTTCAGGCGCAAACTCAAGTGCAAGTTCATTAACTCTATCGCTCAAGCCTTGATAGTAACCTGCGTTTAAAAACTCACGCCGAGCAAACATCATCTGCTTGTTATCGCCAGGATCTTTTGAGTTTTTCTTCTGTACAGGTAATAAGTTGACATAGCCCTCTTTGGCCATATCAAACTTATGTTGCTGTGAACAACCCCAAGTTCGCTCCGTTAACGTCAGTGGGGCTGCACACAGGGGACATAAATAATACATAGTTGACTCTTATCGTTTAACTAAATTTTGGCAGGAAAGGTTTACGTTTCGTCTTCCATCAATCGATCAACCATCTGGATCAGTTCAGGTGGGGCAAGCAACTCATAACACTCTAATTTTCTTAATAACTTATCTGTGTTATCCACATCATTAGCGGCGCGGTTGTAATTGGGGCGCTCAAACATATGGGTATAGGTTCTAAATAACCACTGTTGTTTCTGAAGTAACAAGGGATCGAGTCTTAATACCTCATCGGCGAGGCTAGCGTGACATTGACCAAGCTCCCCGCGCATAAACGCCTGCAATTCTAATCTAACCTGCTCGATTTCGGTCATGTAAATTGCAAGAGATTCTGACGATGCGGCATAATCGTATTGCCTTGCTAACAGCGCTTTGGCGACCATTAGCGCTTTAGGCTCATGCAAGACACGTAAATCCGCTTCTAAAGGCACTAACTCAAACTTTGAATCAACTTGCAAGGCAAACGTTAAGCAATTATCTACGCCTAAACAATTAGTCATATCTAAGGTAAAAGATACGCCCCGTCTCAATTCTGCTGCACAAAATTTCGCTGCTGTGCCCATTCGCGTATAAAGCCGAAAACCTTGCCCAAGGCTTCGAGTGATCGGTGTATTAAAGGCCTTTACACTTTGCGGTAACGATTCGACCTTAAGACCCATAAACGGTTGAAAGCGGATCGCAATATTTTGCTGGGTTCCAGCATCAGCAATAACGACAACCTCTAGCAAAGGCGCACTGATCGCCTGTAACACAATAAAATCACTGATATCGTCAGGTAACCGCAACGTGAGTATCGACGCCTTTTCAGCATCAAGCACCATAGGCTCATTTAGAAATTGATGATACATAAGACATTATTCCCCTGTCCAGCCGCGATTGTACCGTTGAATCTTAATGAAGATCACCTATTAAGCCGTTATATTTTCAAGATAATGACTTAATAGACTTAAGGTTGTAAATGTTCATTCGGGGAATTTCGGTGTTAAGATGCTATTATTCGACAAACTGTCATTTGAATTTAATTTATGTCTAACCATTCTCAGCCAAGCATATTTTGGCACGACTACGAAACCTTCGGGGCTAACCCGGCGAAAGACAGACCCTCGCAATTTGCCGGTATTCGCACGGATTTAGATCTCAATATTATCGGCGAGCCTGAGACATTTTATTGCAAGCAAGCACCTGATTATTTGCCGTCACCAGAAGCGATATTGATCACAGGAATCACTCCACAGTTAGCTAATTTAAAAGGCATCCCTGAAACTGAGTTTATGGGACGAATTCAAGCGCTATTTAGCCAGCCAAACACCTGTGTCGCGGGCTACAACTCACTACGTTTTGATGATGAAGTGACCCGTTATGGCTTTTATAGAAACTTTATCGATCCCTATGCCCGTGAATGGCAAAATGGTAACTCTCGTTGGGATATCATTGATTTAGTGCGCGCGTGTTACGCATTTAGACCCGAAGGTATCAATTGGCCAACCAAGGAAGATGGCTCTCCGAGTTTCAAGCTAGAACATTTGACCCAAGCAAATGGTTTAAGCCATGAGAAAGCCCATGATGCGATGTCTGATGTGTATGCAACCATCGCCATGGCAAAACTCATTCGCGAGAAACAGCCTAAATTATATCAGTACTATTTTGACCTGCGTCGTAAGCAAGCGGTGAGCGATCAAATCGATGTGCTCAATATGCAGCCTTTGGTTCACGTGAGCTCTAAAATTAGTGCGCGCAATGGTTGTGCAACGTTGATTTCACCCGTAGCGCACCATCCTACTAACAAAAATGCCGTTATTTGCGTTAACTTAGCCATGGATTTAACGCCGCTATTCGAGCTAGATGTCGAGCAAATTAAAACGCGCATGTATACGTCAAGGGCTGATCTTGCCGAAGATGAATTACCTATCGCAGTAAAACAAATTCATCTTAATAAGTGCCCTTTTATCACCTCGGCAAAAATCCTCAGTGATGAGCATGCCGCTCGTTTAGGCATAGATAAAGAATTTGCCAGAGAGCAGTATAAACGCCTAAAACGTCACCCAGAATTACGCGAGAAACTGGCGCTATTATTTGAGCACGATGACAGCAGAGCGACCACAGATCCCGATTTGATGCTGTATTCTGGTGGGTTCTTTAGCCAAGCTGATAAAGCAAAAATGGAAATCATCCGTCATACCCTACCGCAAAATCTAGCGGCGTTAGATTTGCAGTTTGATGATCCACGTATTCCTGAGATGCTGTTTCGTTACCGCGCCCGTAATTACCCTGAACTACTCGATGATACAGAGTCGCAGCGCTGGCGTGAATTCTGTCAAAGTCGCTTAGCCGATCAAGACTACGTACTTAAATTAGAAAATTTGCTACAAGAAACACAAGCGGATGAGACTAAGCAGAAGTTACTGGCTGCCCTTTGTCATTATTTGCGTGAACTTTAAGCTGTGTAAATTCAAGCTTAAGTCTTTTGTTTTATAGTCTTAAGCTTATTTGTGTGCACAAATAGACTCACTCTATACGTGAGTAACATAAGTTTATCACTCTCGATAGCACTGACATTGACAGCGTATAAACGCGAGCTAACTCGCATTAATGCTGTAACAAAATTACTAGAATGTTCTTCCATGAACTTAACAAATAAGGAATAGGGAAATGCAAGATAGATTCATTCGTAGCATAACCCAGCTGCCAACGCCGTTAGCCGATGCACTTATCCCAATGTTGCACCAGAATTTTGCTGGACACATTGATGCGCAGCAACTTGCTACGCTAACAAGTGCAAGCAAAATGACCGAAGCAGAAGTGTTATTAGCATTACTGCCGATAGCAGCGGCATTGGCCAAACCGCCTATCAGTGAGTTTTATGTCGGCGCGATAGCCAAAGGTAAAAGTGGCGATATCTACATGGGTGCCAACTTAGAATTACCCGGTGAAGCGTTATTTCATTCTGTCCATGCAGAACAAAGCGCTATCAGCCACGCATGGCTCAGTGGTGAGAGCCAAATTGTTGATATCATAGTTAATGCCAGCCCTTGCGGTCATTGCCGTCAGTTTATGAATGAACTGGTTGAAGGGAGCAAGATCAGCATTCACCTACCCGCACAGGAAAGCCATCCTCTGGCCTATTATTTACCCTATGCTTTTGGGCCAAAAGACTTAAATGTCACTTCTCCCTTAATGGCCAAGCAACAAACCGAATTTGCGTTAGATAGTGCCGATCCTATGATCATAGAAGGCTTAGATCATGCAGGTTTAAGTTATGCACCTTACACCCAAAGTTTTGCCGCCGTGGTTTTAGAAACGCGCGATGGCGCAACCTATTGTGGTCGCTATGCCGAGAACGCGGCATTCAATCCTTCTATGCTGCCCATGCAGATGGCCTTATCAAATCTGGCGCGCCACAATCGTGAATTTAGCGATATCAGCCGTGCGGTTTTAATTGAGTCATCTCAAGGAAAAATCAGCTTAGTTGGCGCGACTATGGATGCGCTCCATACCGTTGCCGCCATCGAACTTGAGCACATAGTGGTAGATCCAGTGTAACTCATGCTTAAAATGCCAAGGGTACTTCAAAATGCCAACGGCGAAATACGTTTATACGTATTTCGCCGTTCGATTATCCACTTAAAGCTTAAAAATTAATTATCGTAGGTAATTCTGACGACTAATCATGCTCCATCCTGTTTTCTACTAACCGCGTCATTGAACTTAGCCAGATACTCCCCCTTACGCTCCTCCATTCTGATAAAACAAGCTTGCCGCTCCACTTCCGACATAGCGCGCCATGCTAAAATTTCATCAAGATGCCTGAAACAACCTAAACAAATATCTTGCTGATCTAAACAACAATTTCGAATACAAGGATTGGTATTAGGATCATTCTGACCAGACGGCATATTCATTGCCACAGGGTTCATTGAAGTGGAATCGGCGGCCACCGGGGAAACTAAAGATATCTGCCGTAATTGCACCACCTGCCTGAACGACAGCAGCAAGAGTCAATTCTAAGTTTTGGCTGTAGATCACAATCAGCGGGCAACCTCTTGCAAGGCTAAAATCCACCTCGGCTTGATAGAAGCCCCCAGTAATGCCGACATCCATAAAGCAACTGTATTCAGGGCCATAATCGACATAGGTCCATCCAAAAACTTGGCTAAAAAAGGCCTTAGAGCTCGCAATATCTCGGCTCGGTATTTCCAAATAATTGATACTGTGGTGACGGTTCATAGACTGCCTTGTTATTTGATATTCGCGCCTACGTTGTAAGTAAAAATGGGAGCCAAAGCTCCCATTCTATTCGCGGCTTTAACTCAGGTTAGCCTTGTATTAAAGCGGCGACAAGTCCAATCAGACCGCCAAATACACCGCCCCAAATCACTAGCCATCCCAAATGCGTTTGGATCATATCCTGTACGATTTTTTTCACCATTTGCGGTGTAAGTTCAGTTAATCTTTGTTCCACTATATTAGCAATCTTTGTTTGTAAATCGGCCATCACAGTCGGCTGTTCGATTTCTTGTTTCAATAGCTCATGGAATGCGTCACTTTGAGCCGTTTCAACCAAAGATGCCTTCATTTTCACAATAAATGGTTCTTTTAACGGTAATAGTGCATCTGTGCCACCAAACATCGACAGCATGCCACCAAAGGAAGATTGCGCGACAGTACTGATTAAGGCATCAAAGGAAGGTGCTAAATCAACCTTTTCAATCACAGGCGCCAAGTCTATTTTACTCAGCCCTTCTTTTTCAGATAAAAATCTCTCAATATTCTCTGTAGTAAAAAACTGCTTCATCATTAAATGAGCAATACCTGTCTTAAACTCTTCGAAACGCGAAGGCACAACGCCTGAGCCATAAAGTCCAGGGACTTTCTCAAACAACATATATATCGCAACCCAATTGGTAATTGCGCCAGATAAAGCAAACAAGCCCACACTCAGCACCATTGCCGAATCGGTAATATATCCCACCACGACCAAGGCTGCGGCTAATAAATTGGTCACTAAACTCTTATTCAATCTCGTATCCCCTAAAGATAGCACCGATAAGATGCAAAACTGGCCTATATTAACAAGCTAACTGGACTTAGGTCTAACAATGAAATCCACTTTTAAATTAAACTCTTCGTTATAGATATAAAGTTTAAATTCTGCTTTAAAGCTTATCTTGGCAAGATATTACAGGGTGATATCCTCAAAAATTAATCAGAAAGAAATAGAGTGTTTAGCATACTTTTTGTACGAAAACACATAATCTAAGTGTAATAATAATCAATAATTAATGAGCTGCGTTACACGTAAGAAAACGTCGTTATGTCAGCTAAGCTAACATAATGTAAAAAATTGGTAAGCAATATGCTATTTAAGTTGAAGGATCTTTTTAGCGGAGATATTTTTATTGGATAAAAAAAACTCAAGGTGCCATTATCGTCTTGATTAACAAACTGAAGAAATATTATCGCGACCTAAAAATAATATCAAAACTCACTATTCAACCATATTTTTTAAGATAGTGCACATCCACCTAAACTAAGCTAAACACGGAATGTTGTTCGATAATGCTCAAATTTAACAGATAGAAATCTTAACTAATCCCTGGCAACGCTAGCGTTACTCGCTAGAATGTTCGCACTTATGGCAGTTTTACACTGACTTATGCATTGGAGCCTTAATATTAATGCTGACCCAGCTAGCAAAATTTAAACAAAACTTTTTTGCCCGACCAAGGTATCTTCGAGTCGTTTTTTACCTTGTGATCACCTATCTAGGGTATATCTGCGCATTAGGTTTATTACTTCCCTATGCGATTACGACTCAGGCGCCAGACAAATTATCATCTTTCTTGGGTCGCCCAGTTGCTCTCGGTGACGTTCGTATCAACCCCTTTAATTTCAAAGTCGAAATTGATCAATTTGCCATTAAAGAAAAAGATGAACAGCCGTTTGCTGGCGTAGCGCAAATCCAATTCCAAGTGCATTTTTGGCAATCTGTTTTTAAGCGTGTCGCAGTAATCGAACACATACACATACAAGCGCCCTACGCACACATCATCCGTGTGGACAGAAAAGGTAAAGTAGGATTCAACTTCGACGACATTCTACTTACCTTGAACAAGCATGCACCCGCAAGCAAGAAAACCACACAAGAAAATGTCAGCGCACCTGTTCGTGTCCTCCTGAACCAATTTGTATTAGATGCTGGGCAATTAAACTTCGATGATAAAATCACGAATGCTCAAGTTAATTATCCCAATATCAACCTAAAATTGAGCCACCTCGATACTGAATATTTGATATCCCCTGTGACTGCATCTAGCACGCCAACCATAAAAGCGAACAAGGCTGCGGCCAGCAGCACTGCAAATACCCAAACGGTATCGGAATATTTAGTTGTACCGAAAAAGCACAATTATTATGCGATATATCTGCGTGATGATCATGCCGGCGAAATCAGTTTACAGGGGCAATTTCAGCTGTTCCCGTTAAAAGTTGCTGGTGATATGCAACTTGCTAAGCTTAAACTGGCACCGCTATGGCGATTTATCGACGATCAATTTACTCCTATCCTTACCGATGGCGAAATCAGTGCCAAAACGCAATATCAAGTGGATTTAGCCGATAATGGCGAGTTACAAATCACCAGTAATAATGGGCAGTTCATTGCTGAAAAACTGAATTTTAACGACCAAGAACGCGCTGTGGTTGAGCTACCACTTTTTGCCCTTGACGGTATTTCAGTTAATTTGCAGCAACAAAAAGTGCATATTAATAAACTGCACAGTGATGGTTTAACTATTAATGCGATTTTAAATCAAGATGGTATCGATCTAGCTAGCTTGTTTACGCCTAAATCATCAAGCGCTGCAATAAATTCGGCGCCGACAGTTACGCAACCAATAGAGACTAAGCTTACAGAAAACGTCCAAGTCACACTCGTGAAAGAAAAGCCTCAAATAGCTGAGACTTTAACCGATGTAAGCGATGAGGCAGACACACCAACTGAAAGTAAATTAGCCACGACTAACGAAAAAAATAATGCAAAGGTCGTCGCAAACGCAGTTGAGACCACTAAAAGAGTTACGGCTAAAGTCACGTCAAAGACTGCTGCAAAACCCACTTGGTTAGTGCAACTCGATGCACTACATGTTGAAAACTATGATATTAATTTATCAGAACAAAAACTTACCGCAACGCCGCAGCAATGGCGTGTCTATCCACTAAATTTATCAACAAAAGCAATAACCAGTACGCTAACCGCCCCGATTGAATATGAATTACAACTCAGCATCAATGATAATGGTAATTTGAGTTCTCAAGGTCAAGTAGATGTTATTGGCGAAGCCATAGATGCCAATATCCAACTCGATAAATTGTCGTTAATCCAGTTTCAACCTTACCTTGCGCCTTACATTAATATCCAGCTCAAGAGTGGTCTATTAAGCTCTACAGGAAAACTCACTGCCGATGCAAAGGGCAAAGCGCTTTACGGCGGCAATGTTGACCTAGATGATTTATCTATTCATGACACATTACGTAATGCCCCGCTGGTCAAATGGCAAAAAATGAATATTAATCAACTGGATTTTGATCAACAAAAAAATCAAATCAAAATCGATCATTTGGCCTTTATTCAACCCTTCGCCAAAGTGGTGATCGCAAAAGATAGAACCACCAACATCAGCGACCTCATCGTAAATACTCCTGCAGCGATAGCAAATAACAATGCTGCAACGGTTAATAGCACCTCAACAGCCAATGCTGTAGCAGCAAGCAACACAACAACACCGGAATTCGCTCTCGATATTCAAAAAGTTAGCTTTAGCCAAGGTTCAGCTTACTTTGCAGATAATTCACTGACGCCAAATTTTGCCTCGGGCATTGAGTTACTCGAAGGTAATATCACTCATTTATCTTCAATACCAGGGACTAAAGCCTCGGTAGATATTAAGGGTAAAATAGATAAATACGCCCCAGTCACCCTAAAAGGCGATATTAACCCTTTGTTAGATATGCCATATTTAGACCTTGATTTAGTCTTTAAGAATGTTGAGTTAACTTCGGTCAACCCCTACTCTGGCACCTATGCGGGTTACTACATAGATAAAGGCCAATTATCACTTTCACTAAACTACAAACTGGATAAAAACAAACTCAAAGGTAACAATCATTTAGTGATTAATCAGCTAAAGCTCGGTAAACCAAGCAATAGCGAACTGGCAACTAGCTTGCCCATCACGCTTGCAATAGCACTATTACAGGATCGTAACGGGATCATTGATTTGGGTATGGAAGTCTCTGGCGATTTAGATTCACCCAGCTTTAGCGTAGGTAGTATTATCATGACAGCACTAAAGAATGTGATCACTAAAGCCGTTACAGCCCCCTTCACTTTCTTAGCGGGATTGATAGGTTCAAACGAGACCTTAGATAAAATCAGTTTTACTGCCGGCCAATTTAGCCTTAGTGAAAACCAGCAGAAAAGTTTAGATAAACTTGCCAGCGCATTACTTGACAGACCTATGCTTAAACTCAGCATCGAAGGTGAAGTCGATGCTATTAATGACAGCCAAGCCATTGCCGAGCGCATAATGAAGCGTAAGTTAGCTAGGCTAGCCAATATTGAATTTAGCGCGTTGCCTGCCGATTTAAGTCCGAGCCAATTTCCGTCCCAAGGGCCGCTTGCCGATGCGTTAGTGACACTCTATGAGCAAGAAGTAAAAGCAGATGCTTCCCAAGTAAAAGACACTGTCATTACAGAAGCTAAAGATACCCAACTTTCAGATGATGAAATCACCACACGTTGGCATATCGCTTTATATAATCTGTCAGTCAAAGCACAGAATGTTAATGATGACATGCTAGGTAATTTAGCCCAAGAAAGAGCTAAAGCGGTTAAAACATACCTTGTTGACGTTAAGAATATTGCGCCGGAGCGGATTTTCCTACTCGAAAGCCGCGTCAGTTTAAGTCAAAATGCGGCGCAGGTGAGCCTAACGATTGATGCACAATAGACGCGCAATGAGTTAATTTTACTATCTTTTCAATAAAAGAAGCCCGCTAAAGTTTAGCTTTAGCGGGCTTCTTTCTTTTGGTGAAGTGTATGGCTAAATGTATAGCCAAGCACATATCTAATTGTTACCGCTAAGCGAAAACGCAGTCTTTGTCGCCAAAGAATCTTCTACCTGTCATCCACACTAAAATGTTGGCCGCGCTTTGTGTCATAGGTTACACTCTGCGGCCTTTATACTACTGAGATCGCAAGCTCGAATCGCTAAATCTCAGTTTCGTCGCACATTTGCGGCGGCGCCATTGACACACGAATCACTTTACAACACACATTATCATTGAGGTCACTGACATGTTTATCATTCGCTGGATTTTAGGCAGGATCATTCTGTTTTTCAACTTCGTATTTAGCCCTAAAAAGCGCCAACGTCCACTGGCAGAGCAACAACAGATTGATACTCAAACTCAAGCATTGGCCTTATATCAATATCCAGCTTGCCCATTTTGCGTAAAAGTCCGCCGTGCAATCCGCCGTCAGGGACTCAACATAGTGACCTTCGACGCTAAAAAAGCGCCACACAAAGATGAGCTCGTCGCCCAAGGTGGTAAACAGCAAGTGCCTTGTCTACGTATTGAAGAAAACGGCCAAGTACAGTGGTTGTATGAATCTAAAGCAATCATTAACTACTTAGACCAACGCTTCGCCTAAATCGCGGTGCAACGGTCTGTGTAATTCTCCAAATAAGTGCGCCCGGTAACCTTTCAATCGACTGTTCAATCGACTTCCCAATGAACTTTACAATGGGTTTTCCGTTGAAATGACGAGGTTTCGGGCGCAGTTACTTTATTGCATTATTTTATAACATTTACTTACGCCACAAATATTCTCGGTCGGAATAATCAAACAACCACTGCGGTTGATACACCACTAATAATGTCACCGCCATACCGTTGAGTAATGCCTCTGGGAAAGCCAATAAAGGGATGAGCATCAAGTAATCATCAAATAACACATTCCAGTCGTAGCCTACAGCAGCCCACAACCACATCGCCCAGCTCAATTGATGAAACACAATCGAAAGGCCTGCGTTAATAAAACCGCCAACGAAGATAAACACAAAGACATGTTTGGGGAATAAATGATAACTACGGCTGTATAAAATAAAACATAAGAATAGCGGTACCGCTATCGAAAACAAGCTAAAGGCACCAAAATCAGCGGGTTGCTTTAATACAAACAGACTAAAAAAAGCACTCGGTAACAGTAAGGCCACTGTCGCAAGACGCCAACCAAACATCAGCATACAAGTCACTATGCCCAGAAAATGTAAATATAATCCGGTTTGAATACTGGCATTTAACGACCACAGCGCATTGATCCCAACTAATACTAATAATAAGCGCCATTGCAGATTTTTATCCCGGCGCATGTATGCTAATTCTTCTTTTGGCCAAATTGCGTATAGCCATAGCAGCAAAAGTACAAGGCATATGCCTTGAGTTAAGCTCAAATCCCATTCAATTTGTGCCCATTTATTCGACCAAAATGCCAACATTGATAGTCCATCCTTAATCCATTACGCTCATATAGACAGGCCCACTCGCTACGTCGAAACTCGTATATACAGACAGTTTGGATAGAGAGCCACTCTCCGTTCATGGAGATACTATAAATCCATGAACTTTATAACCATATTAAGGTATTCTTCTATTAGTTAATAACCATAGAGTTAAATTTTATTATGTCACTTCGATACTTCAGCATTGCCATATTAACTTGTCTATCACTCATCGCTTGCAGCAGTGCTCCTATCGATCCGAGTGAACTGGCGGGGAAATTGCGCGATAAGCTAGCCACTGATATTAAAGCCGATGGCCTTAAACTTTTCGTCTATAAGGCGCGCCTGGTCGACGACAAGTCGAGTCTTAATGTTGCTGAGCGCCCTTTATCAAACGAGACATATCGACGTAATACGCAAGATCCTCGAGAACAACGCCGCGCGATGCAAGATTTACAGGACGCACTCGAAATATGGGGACGACAAGTAGAGTTAGGGTTAACAAAAACCCTTGAAATGACCGGTTATTGCCGCGAAGGTTATATTGAGTTGAGTCGAATTATTGAGCCGAGCCGAGGAGAGATCCGCGGGGAATGCCAAGAAGGGGCTACTGATGCCGATAGACAAAAATTCGTGAATTATTAAGCTAAATACTAGGGTCTGTTGATCTTTCGAGAGTGATTTTTAGACAGCATGACAAGACGTTATAATTTGCTTCGCCAAAAGTAACCATAACCTCAAGCCATGCCAAGACTTATGCTAACCGATGAACGCTGGGA
>NZ_JBOZPB010000010.1:0-138502 GCF_050848685.1 Shewanella sp. MF08487 | reverse complement strand
TTAATGCTTTTAGCTGCTTCTTTAGCAAAAGCTTCAATATCTTTGTTGTTCATGAGTAATCTGCCTATCCTTGACTCTCTATAGAGTACTTTTTGATAAGCAGTTACACAAAATTAGTTACAGTCTCCTAGGCCGTGCGCCGCTCATTGATCACAGTTTTGTTGTGGTATTTCATTTGTTTATCTAAAAATTATACTAAATTAACCTAAGATCGGTTTAACAAGCCATAACTGCAATAGCATTAAACTCCGCGTTATTGAGGTTCAGTTGTAGCTTATTGTCTTTTAATTGATAGGCGATGAGTCCTGCAATCATATTCAACATAAAACCATGCACGCTGCGGTGTCTAAAGTGCTCTATTTGAGAGATATTTTTTAACTGGTCGTTGATGGTTTCTATGATGAAACGTCTCGACAGCATCGCTCTATCCCACAACGACTTCGCTTTTGCTTTCATATTCTTACGCACGTTCGTCACCAACTTCACGCCTTTCTCAAGCAATTCACTGGACAGCGCTTTACTGATATCCCCTTTATCTGCATAGAGTCTATTCATGCCACTGTGCACCATCTCGTTCACTGGTTTTGTGTCATGTACATTCGCTGGGGTCACTTTGGCCGCCACTATTCCGCCTTGATGATTCACAATCAAATGCAGCTTAAAGCCATAGAACCACCCCATAGTGCCTTTACCTTTGCACGCCAGCCCCGCCAAGGTTTTATGGCGATGAATACGTAGGTTATGACACACTTTGATGCTGGTTGAATCTACAAATTCGATGCCAGTGGGGTCACTCTTGAGGCTGGCAAAGTAGCTGCAAAGCGGCACTAAAGCAGTGGGCATCACCTCAAGAAAGCGGGTATAGCTGAGTAAATTGGGAAAAGCGGATTTGTAGAAATGAGCCAGATAGCTGATGTAGAAGTTCTTGAAATCACGGTGGTGGGATATCTGAAAAAGTAAGATGATGGTCATCACTTCGCTCATCGTCATACGGCCAGCGCGATGACGCTTGCGTGTACCATCGATTAACAGCGTTTTTCCCATTCTTGAATAAAAACAGCTTAAAAATCATCGGCATCGCAAAACACTTCCACTAATTTATGCATAGGCCCTCCGGTGTGATGGGGTTTCTCTTGGTTGAAAGTTCCGATCACTAGGAGGGCTATTAGTTCAACATTTTTTATCCCGAGTTCAGTTTAAATTATGATTATCTTTGCTAAATAGGTTGTGACTGAATAATAGACACTGGTGCTACTAACTTTAAGCGGCGGTACGAGAATGATCCTCATTGAAATGAAACAAAGTAGGATAATGTATTTTTATGTACGTTTTTCCTGTTGAGCTAATTCAGAAATGTCGTTAACTACTGCGTTGTTGGCGTTCATTAGAGTAAAAGTGTGAATTCTTAAGATTGCCTTAGAAAGCTAAAGTCGACTGCTAAAACCGCTTGAAAATAAGGTCAGATTGGAACAACGGGAAGGCGTCTACAAGCGAGAAAATACTGTTACGGGGGCTAAGCAGTTAGTAACAATAGTGCCGTGAGGATTAAAATTAGCCCGCCACTGATGCCGATAATGTAAATAAAACCTTGTTTGCCTTGCTTTAGCGTGAGTTTATTCGCTTTTAAAAAAAATGCCCAAAATAGACACAAGATCAGCGGGATAAGGAATAGTCTAGTCATTTTTATGCTGCTAATGGATGAGTTGTAATAATTTAGAGTCTAACAGTTTGATCTTATTTGAGTAACTTATTTTAGCTAGTAGAGAGCGGCCGTAATCTGAGATGGGTAGCCAGTAGCGGTATGGATGAATAAGGCTTTTATTTTTGGCTTACTGACAAAGAGATTTTATTCGGTATTAGTGCATTTATTAATAGATTTTTTATTACTGGTTAATAAAAGACCGCCGAAGCGGTCTGTCGTTATGTTGGTGATCTGCCGACCGCTATGATTACGAATTCACAGGTGTTACGTCTTGTGTATCATTTGAATAAAACTGCGCTTCATCCAGTTCATTCTCAGACTTACCGATCACAACTGCAGTCATCATATCACCCGTCACATTAGTTGCCGTGCGGATCATATCGATAATACGGTCAATTGCGGCGATAAAGGCAATACCTTCAAGTGGCAGACCAATCACGCCCAAAGTTACTGTTAACATCACCATCGCACTTCCAGGTACACCAGCTGTACCCACAGAAGCCACGGTTGCAGTAACGGCAATCATTATATAGTCGAGCGTATCGAGCGGAATATTATAAATTTGCGCTATGAAGATAGCGGCAATCGCAGGGTAAATGCCTCCACAACCGTCCATGTTCATCGTGGCACCTAATGGCATCACAAAGGCGCTATAACGTTTTGAGACGCCCATGGTTTCGACTGCGCGAGTGCTAGCAGGTAAAGTTCCGAAACTTGAAGAGGTACTAAAGGCGACTAACTGAGCCGGTATAGCTTTGCGGAAAAATTGCACAGGGCTTAAACCACCAACAAATTTTACTAAACCACCGTAAACGAAGATGATATGGATAAAGGCTGCAATGTATATTGCGCCAATGAACTTGCCTAAAGGCAGTAAAGTCGATAAACCGTATTCACCGACTACCCATGCCATTAGGCCAAACACGCCAATAGGGGTCAGTTTTAATACCATGCGGGTTAATTGGAACATGACTTCTGCACCCGCTTCGATAGTACGTTTTAACGGTTCAGCTTTCTCGCCAACTTTATTAATTGCGATACCGACTAAAGCAGCGAATACAATAATTTGCAGTACCTTACCTTCAGCCAGTGATGCGAAAGGATTCACTGGGATCATGTCCAATAAAACTTGTGCAAAGCCAGGTATATTGCGTTCACGTACCTCTGTTGCCGTGAGTTGCATCGTGCCACCCATGTCGATCATTGAGCCTACAGCTAAGCCAATCAGAGATGCAATTGTGCCGGTTAGCATGAACATACCTAAGGTTTTAAGGCTTAGGCGTTTTAAGCTAGTTTGCGAGCCTAGTGAGGTAATACTGACGACAATCGCGCAGAATACTAAAGGTGCGACCAACATTTTAATGGCGCCAATGAACAGATCGCCCAATGGTTTTAGTACAATTGCTGTTTCACCTAAAATAACGCCAACGAGTGCACCTAAGATAAAACCTGCTAAGACTTTTTGCCAAAACGGAATGCGGCTAATGGTTTGAAGGATCATGCATATTCCAGAAAAATAAATTAAGTGTGAGCCAATAGACCTGTAATGATAGGATTCGTATTCAACGAGTTGAGCCTGTTTTTAACATGCTCTTTATCATGTGTATTGTCATTGTCTGCCATAGTTAGCCCATTGTATCTACTGAACTAGGATTGTAACAAACCGATTTTCTTATAACTTATTGTCATAAGTGAGTTTGTTGTAAAAATATTAATTTTAAATTGGATTAATCTATTTTAAAAAATAATTAAAATTTATTTAAAAAGACTTATTTATCAGTGAGTAAAATTATGGTTGAGTTGGGTGTTATGTTTTCTGGCGCTTTTTTAGCAGCCACTTTGTTACCGGGAGGATCTGAAGTATTACTCGTCGCGCTATTAAGCAATACTCCCGAAGCATGGATTGCGCTGGTCGTAACGGCGAGCATAGGTAACACTTTAGGCGCGATGACAAGTTTCTATATAGGCCATTTAGGTCGTCTTGCTAAAACACCTGCTGAGTTAAGCTCGGGTAAACACGCTAAGGGTCTTGCCTTAATTGAACGTTACGGCGTATGGACACTGTTACTTTCATGGGCGCCTGTTATTGGCGATGTACTATGTTTATTAGCGGGTTGGTTGAAGTTACCGCTTATTCCATCGATATTGATGATGTTAATCGGTAAAACAATTCGTTACTTGATTATTGCCGCAGCCGTATTGCAATGGCTTGCGTGATAACGCTATGGTGGTCTACTCGATTTTAGTTAAGATCATTTTTGCTATTTGAGCATAATTTTCTTTATGGATAGGAACTTAGTGCTTATTTTTTCAGTATTAATTTAAAAGCTTAATCACTAAGCTGCACTTTAGAATCAGCCGCATTTTGTTAGGTTTAGGCACTCTATTTTAGCTATGGAATGACTTCATGCAGCGCGCTAACCAGTGGGTAGTGGGCGGCATTTTTATCTATTGATGTAAGAGGGGAATGTTTTGAAAAAATGGATACTAGCGTTGGCAATTTCTGCCGCGCTCTCGGGTTGCGCATCTGAAACGACTACCGCCAATTTGCCTGCGGGCATCACACTTATTGAAGCGGTACAATTGGCTGATTCGCAAGTAGGTATCCCCTACAAGAAGTATCAATTAGCTAACGGTTTAACGGTTATTTTGCATCAAGATGATTCAGATCCATTAGTACATGTTGATGTGACCTATCATGTGGGTTCTGCGCGAGAATTAGCGGGCCGTTCAGGTTTTGCACATTTATTTGAACACATGATGTTTCAAGGCTCACAGCACGTTGCTGATGAGCAACATTTTGAAGTGGTGACTGAGGCTGGTGGCACTTTAAACGGCTCGACAAATACCGACAGAACCAATTATTTTGAGACAGTACCCAGTAATCAATTAGAAAAAATATTGTGGTTAGAGTCGGATCGTATGGGCTTTTTATTACCCTCATTGACGAGTGAAAAATTTGAAGTGCAGCGCGAGACGGTCAAAAACGAGCGTGCGCAACGTATTGATAACCAGCCCTACGGCCGAATGAGTGAACGTTTTAGTCAAGCCTTGTACCCGGTTGGACATCCATATTCTTGGCCTGTTATCGGTTGGCCAGATGATCTTGAGCGTGCCACCGTTGACGATGTAAAACACTTTTTCCAGCGTTGGTATGGTCCTAATAATGCCACTCTCACTATCGGTGGTGATTTTGATGAAATGCAGACCTTAGCCTGGGTAAACAAATATTTTGGTGAAATCCCCCGTGGCCCTGAAGTCTCTTTAGAGCAAAAAGCGCTGGTTAATTTAGACAAGACGCGCTATATCTCCATGGAAGATCAAGTACATTTACCCTTGATTCGTATTGGTTTTCCTACCGTATACGCTAGACACTCCGATGAAGCCGCACTCGATCTACTCGCGAATATTTTAGGTGGCGGCAAGACCTCGTTGTTATACAAAAACTTGGTTAAGGATGGTTATGCAGTGCAGGCCAATGTCAGCCATCCTTGCCAAGAGCTTGCATGTCAGATGTCGATTTATGCACTCGCTAATCCTGAAAATGGAGGCAAGTTGGCAGATCTTGAGCAGCGTATTCTTGCCTCTATTAATGAGTTTGAGCAACGCGGTGTCACTGATGCTGATCTGCAAAAAGTAAAAGTACAGTTTGAGGCCGATACCATTTTTAGCCTGCAAAGTGTTTCTGGTAAAGTCTCGACCTTAGCGTCAAACCAAATTTTGTCGGGCAATCCCAATATGATTGCCGCAGATTTGAGCCGTTATGCCAAGGTCACTAAAGACGATGTGATGCGCGTGTTCAAACAGTACATCAAAGATAAACCTATGGTAGTCATGAGTGTGGTGCCGCAGGGAATGACGTCACTCATCGCCCATGCCGATAACTTTACACCGGCCATTTTACCGATTGCACAAACGGCGGTTGAGGGGGATTTACCAACGCCTAAATTGGTTTCAAGTTTTGACCGGACTAAAATGCCCGCATCTGCCTTAGCACCTGTGCTCAAAGTTCCTAAAATTTGGACTAAAAATTTAAAAAATGGCATCGAAGTGATGGGTACTCAAAGTACTGAAACGCCAACGGTTGAGCTAATTGTGTATCTTAATGGTGGCCATCGACTCGTCCCCGTAGAAAAAGCGGGCTTAGCATTATTGACCGCAGAAATGCTTAATGAATCGAGCCAAAAACGCAGTAGTGAAGCACTATCACAAGCCCTAGAAATGCTGGGCAGCACGGTCGACTTCAGCGCATCTGAATATCAAAGCGCAATTAAAATATCGACTCTGACGGCGCATTTAGACGAGACGTTGGCGATAATGGAAGAAAAATTGTTTCAGCCAGCACTTACCGACGCGGACTTTGCGCGAGTAAAACAGCAACAGTTACAGCAGATCCAAAGCATGCAGTCGGAACCGAGTTATCTTGCTGACGCCGCGCTATCTTCCTTGCTATACGGCAAAGACAATACGTTAGGCATAAGCGATACCGGAACCCTTGATTCGGTTGCTGCGCTCACGTTAGCCGATGTTAAAGCATTTTATAACCTGCAATATCAAGGCGCCAACGCTAAAATAGTGACAGTAGCCAATTTACCCGAAGCAGTATTACTGCCCAAGTTGAACGGACTCAGTCAGTGGCAAGGAAACCCTGCCGTTGTTCCGCCACTTAACCCTTTTCCGGCATTAAAAGGTGGCACTATTTATTTAATTGATAAACCGGGCGCTGCGCAATCAGTAATCAATATTGCTAAGCGCGCA
Organism: Shewanella sp. MF08487; assembly: GCF_050848685.1. Taxonomy (NCBI): domain Bacteria; kingdom Pseudomonadati; phylum Pseudomonadota; class Gammaproteobacteria; order Alteromonadales; family Shewanellaceae; genus Shewanella; species Shewanella sp. MF08487. The sequence goes on along the minus strand of NZ_JBOZPB010000010.1, from coordinate 132,042 downwards.
TTGCCCTATGATGCTACTGGAAATTACTTTAAATCTTACCTGATGAACTACCCGTTAGGTGGCGCATTTAATAGCCGTATCAACCTTAATTTACGTGAAAACAAAGGTTATACCTATGGCGCCCGTACCCGTTTTACGGGCGGAGCTGAAGTGGGATACTTTGTAGGAACAAGCAGCGTTCGTAGTGACGTAACAGCTAAAGCATTGGCTGAGTTTGTGAAGGAAATCAGTACTTATCAGCAACAAGGTATGACAGATACTGAACTTACCTTTATGCGTAATTCGATTTCTCAAGGGCAAGCACTCGATTATGAAACGCCGTATCAAAAAGCGGGTTTTATACGGATGATCCAACGCTACCAATTGAGTCAGGATTTTACCACTCAACAGGATAAGATCATTAATACGGTCACAAAATATGAACTCAATGCTCTGGCGGCTTCCGAGCTTAACATCAATGACATGGTGATTCTGGTGGTGGGGGATAAAGCAAAAATTGAAGCGGATTTAGCTTCAATGGGTTATCCAATTGAGACCTTAGTATTGTAAATGGCTATTTTGCCCTTATATATAGTTTAGGCGAGTGTGTTGTTAGTGGCGACTTGCCAACTATTCTACTGATATTTATATCGAAAAACAGTGGTAGCATTAGCTGCCACCGTCTATTTTTAATCACGCAAAGCGTGAATTTGGCTTGCCACACGGACAGGTTTAGATTTATTTTGAGGCGTATCCTGTAAGATAAGCCTCAAAATAAAGGTCTGACTGTTAACCTTGTCGCGATAGCGAATCACCAATTAGAGAAGCGCAAATTGAAGTCATTCAATGAATTAGTACAACAGTTCTCAGACACCAACGGGCGCACAGCACTCTTAGGTATGTTACGTGGCATAGAGCGTGAGGCATTACGTATTGAGGAATCGGGTTATTTAGCTCTAAATCCGCACCCAGAAGTGTTAGGCTCGGCGTTAATGCATTCGCGTATTACCACTGATTACAGTGAAGCCTTGCTCGAATTTATTACTCCTGTTCATCACGATGTTGAACAACTTTTAAGCGGGTTAACTGAAACCCATGCCTTTAGCGTACGCCACTTAAATGGTCAGCGTTTGTGGCCCGTGAGCATGCCTTGCTATGTGAAAGATGAGCAGCAGATCCCAGTAGCTCGTTACGGCTCGTCAAATACCGGCATGATGAAAACGTTATATCGTAAAGGCTTAACCTACCGTTATGGCGCCCTGATGCAGATTATCTCTGGGGTGCATTTTAATTTTTCGGTATCGCAAGAATTATGGCAACGTTTGTATGATCTTAGTGATAAGCAGTTAAGTTACGATGATTTTATTTCAGAATCTTATTTTGGTTTGATCCGTAACTACCGACGTTTAGTCTGGGTGCTACCGTATTTTTTCGGTGCTTCACCGGCGTTATGCAGCTCTTTTATCAAAAATCAGAAAACCGACCTTAAGTTTGAAAAGACCGGCAAGGGCACACTATATCTGCCTTATGCCACGTCATTACGTATGAGTGATTTAGGCTACACCAATAAAGAGCAAGAAGATCTCAATATTAGCTATAACTCTTTGCCTGAGTATTTGGCTGGCATAAATGCGGCGATCAAAATGCCATCGGTAACCTTTGCTAATATCGGCGTTAAAGTTGATGGCGAATATCGCCAACTTAATGCCAACGTATTGCAGATTGAAAACGAGTTTTACTCACCAATTCGCGCTAAGCGCGTAACGCGTAGTGGTGAGAAGCCATCTGAAGCCTTAGCACGTGCTGGGGTGGAATACATTGAAGTTAGAGCTTTGGATGTCAATCCATTTAGCCCTATCGGAATAGAGATGACGCAAGTGCGTTTTCTTGATTTATTCCTGTTGTATTGTTTGTTAACAGAATCACCTAAGTCTGATGCAACTGAAGAGGCAAGGCTCGGAGCGAATCTTAAAGCTGTTGTACTTGAAGGCCGTAAACCAGGGCTTGAGTTATTGACTGCTGAAGGAACTCTGCCACTGAAAATCTGGTTGGAGCAATTGTTCGATTCATTACAGACCTTGGCGGTGTTACTCGATGGTGAAAAAACAGATTATCAAGCGGCTTTAGCCCATTGGCGTAAAGCGATTGAAAATCCTGATTTAACGCTATCGGGACAAGTGCTTCAAAACGTGATCCACCAAGGTCAAGATCATGGTCAGTGGGTTATGACATTGGCGCAGCAATATTATCAATACTTTGTTGATTATCCATTATCCAGTGAAACCATTGCACAATACCAAGCTGAAGCGGCTAGCTCGCTAAAAAAACAAGCCGAGTTAGAAGCCGCTCAAAGTACGGTTGCCTTTGATGATTATCTTAAAGCGTATTTTGGTGTGACGTCGTGAAAGTGAATTTACGCTCTTACGTGCGTTTGAGCATTACTGCGGCGGTGATGGGGGGAGGCGCTTTCTTATCGGGTTGCGCTTCTTCACCTGAAGACCCTTTAGGCTGTGGTACGGTGTCAGGCTATTTGCAACCCGATGCCAGTACGCACTGGTATCGGGTGGTGGTAACGCATTTAAACGGCCAAGCGGTAGTGTCGAAACCTAATTATCAATTAGCACCCGGTGAATATGAGTTTACAGTGGCTGAATTGATTGACGATCCTAACTTATCCGTTACGCTTGCTGCACGGGTCCCCAAAGTGCTGAAGCTTAACGTCCAGAGCCATCAGCGTTATCACTTAGGAGCGTTATTTCACACTGATAAGCGTTGTATGGGCAAAGATACCGCTTATTGGGAGCCGGGCGTATGGCAGCAAGAGCAGCACGAGTGTCAATTTGAACTGAGCCCTGAAACGAAATAGCAACATCATATCCGTTGTATGTATGTCACTCCATTCTGTTTAGGACTATTAATTCAACTTGTTATCACTGCAGATTATCTTGTTACTACGATAGTTTCGCGATAGCGTTTAGGTGATCTAAGCGCTAAAAAATGTTTTTTATGCTTGCCTCAAGCTGAGTCTATGACATCATGTTGCCAGCTAACTCTATAAAGAACATGGTATTAATGAATAGGCTTTCCGCTATTTTGCTATTTGCGACGCTGGGTATTTTATCTGGTTGCGCGACATCTCCTCCAAAATCTCCCGAAAATTTGTGTGAGATATTTCAAGAACACCGTGGTTGGTACGAAGCCGCTAAAGATGCCCGCGACAAATGGGGTGTACCAGTGCATGTGCCATTAGCGATGATGTATCAAGAAAGTTCATTTAAGCATAATGCTGCACCTCCCATGCAATACTTTTTAGGTTTTATCCCGATTGGCCGTGCCAGTGATGCCTATGGCTATGCGCAGGCAAAAACCATGACATGGGATGATTATGTACGTGAGACGGGGAACAGTTGGTCGAGCCGCAGTAATTTTGATGATGCCATTGATTTTATGGGCTGGTTTATCAGTAAAACCCATAAAATCAATGGTATCTCTAAATGGGATGCAAGGGCTCAGTATCTTAATTATCACGAAGGTTGGGGCGGTTATCGCCGCGGCAGTTATAAATCAAAAGCTTGGTTAGTGAAGGTGGCGAGCAAAGTGGATGAGAGATCTAAACGCTATGCCGCCCAATATAAAACCTGTCAAAAAGAATTAGATTCATCTTGGCTCTGGCGTTTATTCTTTGCTTAATATTGAGTATTTTAGGCCAGTGTTAACAGGTTAAACATTAAGGTTTACTGCTAACACTGGATTTAAATATTGAACTCAATTGGATGGTTTAGGTTTAATTGCGAAGGCTTCTAATGCTTTTATGGCTTTTTTCTTTGCACGTTTTTGTTCATACATTGCATTATCCGCAGTTTTAAAAGATTGAGACCAATCGCCTTCAAAAGCTGCAATTCCGTAACTAAAACTGAGGTTAAGCTCGGAGTTTTGGTTTAAGGTTTTACGCATATTATCTAAATCTTGTTCAATTTGAGTTTGTGGACCATGGCATAAAACAACAAACTCATCACCTCCAAAACGGGAAATAATCGCTTTATTTTGCCAATAGCTCAGTATGGCATTAGCTGTCCGAATTATGGCGATATCACCCGTTTGGTGTCCATAGACATCGTTGATGGCTTTTAAATTATCCATATCGATAATGACCAGAAAGTTGCCAAGGTGGGGTTTCTGCTGCCAATGCTGCAGCTCATCTTCAAAATTCTTTCGGTTATAAAGTCCAGTTAGCGAATCAAAATTAGCGAGTTTAGTGATCTGTTGTGATTTTTGGTAAAGCGCAATGGCATTACTGGCTTCGTGGGTCAGAATCGATACTAAATTACGGTCATAATCACTAAAGGCACCGACGCTGCTACTGTCGAGGTTAAGCATGCCATAAAGCTGGCCATCAATACGGATAGGGCTAGACAGGGTTGAACGTATCGGCTGCTTAGACACAGTAAGTAAAACTTGTTGTTGCTCTTTAGATAACCCACTGTCAGCATTGATATTTTCGATATTGTTTATCACCACTACCTGATCGCATCTGCCTTTTGTGAGTCGATATTCAAAGGTTTGCTCTAAGGTAAAGTCCAGTTGTCTGAGCTTTGCTAAATCGAGTCCAACACCCGCTTCAAAATACAGCTTGTTATTGGTTTCATTGATCTTAATGATGCTGCCCATTTCGGCACCATTAATCACATATACGGCTTTATTGAGTAAGGCATCAAGAAAGTCATGTTCATTCTTATAATGACTAGCGAGGTGTGCCAGTTCGTAAATAGCATCGTTCATGGTGACGACTTGCTCTAAGTGTTGCCAAAGTCGAGTCAGACGTCCTTGATGTAAGTAGTAAGCGAGGCTATAGGCAAAGATATAAATGATACAAACAAATAGTAAGGGCAGAATGGTCCAGTTTTCTGTTGGCGCATTAAAGATAAATAGCAGTATGAATAGACATATCGGCACAATAAGCAGTAGCAGATGATAACGATAATCTAAGCGGTCTATTGTTTTACGTTTGAAATTATCCCTTAATCTCACTCGAATATTCCTTTATTTGGGTTATTGCTAGCCTTCATTTAATACGATACATCATTAACTTATTTATGCTCCGTTGGTTAAGTATATAACGGAAATTAAAATATAAACTGATATGAAATATTGAATAATTTCATATCAGTGATTTGCCAATTAAATACCAAATTAACGCTATTTTTGTATGAGTTCGGCCAATATCCACGCGAACGGAGCCTGATATTGCTCAGGCATCCATGCCTGTAAGGCGGTAATACTGTTTTCGAACACTGTCATATTAGGTACCGAGAGGTTTAAGTGTCCCACTTTACGACCAGGGCGCACTTCTTTGTTATACCAATATAGCTCAGCATTAGGCAAACTTAACCAGCGTGGGTCATGTTCAATACCGATAAGATTGACCATAACACACTGAAAATTCACTTGTGGCTGTGGGATCGTAATCCCGCAAAGTGCTCGTAAATGTAGCTGGAATTGATCCATATGCGTGCCGGCTTGAGTCCAATGGCCAGAGTTGTGCACTCGTGGCGCCAGCTCATTCACCAATAACTCATCGCCAACACGGAAGCATTCCATCGCCATCACGCCAACGTATTCAAGCTCATGCATAATGGCGCTGAGCATGGCTTCGGCTTGGGCTTGCAAAGGGCTTAAGCGTGCCAGTGGCGAAATCGACGCCATTAAAATGCCATCTTGATGTAAGTTCAGCGTCAGCGGATAAAACACGCATTCGCCTTCACGGGTACGTACGCCAACCAATGACACTTCTTCATCAAAATTAATCGCTTGTTCAGCAATCGCAAGGTTACGCCAATCGTTTGGAATATCCCCCGCTTCGGCTTGTTTAAGCCAATGTTGACCTTTACCGTCATAACCACCGGTGCGGCGTTTCATTAATACTCTAGGACCATAGTGCTGATACAGGGTATCGACTTGGGTGTTATCGTCAACTAAGGTCCAAGGCGCTGTGGGAACACTGAGCTGGTCGAGTAGACTTTTTTGGCTAAAACGGTCGGCTAAACGGCTAAATACCGGACCATTAACAAAATGGGGGTGTGAGCTGAGTTGTAAGCTAAGGGCGGACTCTGGCCACTGTTCGCGCTCGGCGGTAATAATGTCGTGCGGCGCGAGTGGCAGGATGTCATCCGTAGGCGTCATGATATCAACGGCGTTAACTTCAATCGCCAATGGCTCGCCAGCGTGGGTCAACATAGCGCCCAGCTGACCATTACCTAATACCCAAACCTTAGGTTTAGTGTTTGTCTGGGTCATTAAACTTCCCTCGGATCTGGATTGTCCAGTACCGCACGGGTCTGTTCTTCTCTGAAAGCGTCAACACGAGCCGCTAATTCAGCATCGTTATTCGCAAGGATTTGGCAGGCCAATAATCCCGCATTGAATGCGCCCGCTGTACCTATGGCTAAGGTGCCGACGGCGATGCCTTTTGGCATTTGAACGATAGACAATAAGCTATCCATACCTGACAGAGCTTTACTTTGGACTGGGACACCTAATACGGGTAAGCGAGTTTTAGAGGCAATCATACCGGGTAAGTGCGCAGCACCACCGGCGCCACCAATGATGATTTTAAAACCTCGATCGGCGGCAGAGGCTGCAAACTCCATGAGTTTATCTGGCGTTCTATGGGCGGAAACCACTTCAACATGATAAGGCACTTGCAGTTTATCCATTATCTCAGCGGCGGCTTCCATCGTGGGCCAATCACTTTTAGAACCCATAACAACAGCAACAAGGGCTTGCATGATAACTCCTTAACTCACTAATTTTAATTATATTTTGACCTTGTTTCAGGTCTAGGTACAGTTGATGCTTGTCTAGCCGTCACCGGTAGCAAGCATCATGGCGCTGAATAATACCATGATCCTCGTCATTTCTGCCCGTTTTTGCGTGTGAAAAAACGTCTGTCGCGGCGATGAATAGGTGAGGTAATTGAGCCATAAAAAAGACCAATCCTGAGATTGGCCTTTGAGATAAGTCAGCAGCATTAAGCCGCTGAGATTGCGCTGCTGGTTTACTGTGTCTGCTTATCCGCAGTGATTTCTGTTTGCTGAGTGATAACTGGCGCTTCGGCCATGGCCTCTCGTAGGGTCGAGTAAAACTTCAACACGCCCTCAATCGGCTGGATCTTGGCTCTTGCTAGCGTTCGAATGGGCTGGAACTGTAGATCGGCAATAATCAGCTTAGTTTTATTCGCTTTGCATTTTTCAATCAGTTTTGTTAGCGCGGCTAAGCCACCCGCATCCAGAATCGAGACCCCATCGAGATACAGCACTATCACTTGTTTATCTTCGGTGAGACTGGCGATTTCGGAGAAAATGCGATCGGCAGCGGCGAAGAAGAGTGGCCCGTTAATTTTGAGAACAGCCCAATCGGCGGGTAACTCTTGATCTACATAACGCTTGTTGGTGCTGATATCGTAAAGCCTTGTCATCTCGGCAATTTCCTTCATAAACAGCAAGGCAGCGAGAATGATCCCCACACTGATGGCAATGACCATGTCGAAAATAACCGTTAATGAAAAACAGCTAACAAAGACCATGATATCGCTGGTGGGCGCGGTTTTAACTAAATGCAGCGCTTTGTGGGCCTCACTCATGTTCCAAGCGACGACGAGTAGCAGTGCCGCCATGGCCGACATCGGCAAGTAGGCGAGTACGCCCGCTAAGGCGACTAAACCAAACAATACCACTATGGCGTGGATCATGGCCGCAATCGGACTCTGTGCGCCTGCTTTGACGTTCGCCGCGCTACGGGCGATTGCCGCTGTCGCCGGAATCCCGCCAAAAAACGGCGTGATGATATTACCTATGCCTTGGCCGAGTAACTCACTGTTGGCACTGTGGCGTTTGCCTGTCATGCCATCGAGCACCACAGCACACAGTAGCGATTCAATCGCCCCTAACATGGCAATGGCAAAGGCGGCAGGTAACAAGGCTTGAAAGGTCGCGAGATTAAATTGAAAAGCTTGACCATTGGCGCCAGCTTGCAGCCAAGGCCACTCGAAACTCGGCAATACCGCTGGGATCCCCATGCCTGTGGTGCCATCACTCAGTTGATAGTGAAAACGGGTTCCTATGGTTTCTATATCAGCGCCCATGGCATTGAGCACCAAGGCGAGGATAGTGCCGAGTATGATTGCAGGAAGGTGCGCTGGCACAGGTGTTTTGAGTTTAGGCCAAAGTAGCATAGTCGCTAGGGTGGCGCTTGCAACCAGTAAGCTAGGCAAATGGACCGAAGGTAGCGCTTGGGCTAATGCCATTAGCTTGGCCAGATATTGCTCCGGCATATGGGCAATTTCGAGCCCGAAAAAGTCCTTTAGCTGCAAGGTGGCAATCACTACGCCAATCCCTGCGGTAAAACCTAAGGTGACGGATTCGGGAATATACAGAATCAACCGACCAAGGCGCAGCGTCGCCATGCCGACGAGTATCATTCCCGACATCACAGTCGCGATTAATAATCCTGCTAAACCAAACTGTTGGGCTATGGGGTAGAGCAATACCACGAATGCCGCTGTCGGGCCGGACACGCTGTAACGTGAGCCGCCAGACATGGCGATAATAAAGCCACCGACAATAGCGGTATACAAGCCGTATTGAGGCGCAACACCACTGGCAATGGCTAATGCCATCGCTAATGGAATTGCAATAATACCCACAGTGAGACCGGCAAGAAGGTCTTGCCCAAAACGTTTAAACGAATACTTATCCTTCACGCAAGCTTCTGTGAGTGCGTGGGCGATCCTTAGGGAAAATAAATGAGCTGAGTGTGACACAAGAGGGTCCCATAGCGAGGCTAGCAACAAGCTTCTATTTTAGTGGCCAGATTGAATGTGCAGTGTGATCTTGCCAGCAAAAGCGATTGAAAATACTTTGTTTTGTATAAATAGTGTGCTTGAGGCGGTTTAATTCTCATTTAAGTATGTTTTGCAAAATATCGAGATATTTTAACCCTTTTGCTAATGCGGGCCGTTTACAGCTTTAGGTCAACATCAAAGGCATTCAACATGAAAACAAAATATTCCCCAAAAACCGTTTCAGTTTCCGATCCAACTCTCTACCTGCAACGGGGAAACGGTATCCCATCGGCGACCAATATGGCTGCTCTATTACTGGTCGCAGTGAGTTTAACGGCCTGTGGTGGTAAAGGCGCCGAAGTTGAACATCGACAAGCCGAGCAACGTCATCAAGTAGCGTCGCAGCGCCAAGCTGAAATGCGTGATGCCGCTAAGGTTGAAATGGCGAGAGTGGCGGCGCCGATGCAAATGTCTAGCAATGGGGCTGTGATGGGAATGAGTATAGCGCCAATGCCGCGTGACTATGCCGCGATTCCGTTAGCGCAAAATAAATTCGAGCAGCAAGTGCAAAATGGCATCATGGTGGCAGGGGAGATCCCGGTATCGACGTTTTCCATCGATGTCGATACTGGCAGTTATGCCACCTTAAGACGGATGTTGAGGGAAGGGCTATTACCCGAGAAAGGCACTGTCAGAGTTGAGGAAATGCTCAATTATTTTACCTACGATTATCCCTTACCCGCTAAAAACTCGGCGCCGTTTAGCGTTACAACTGAGCTTGCGCCCTCACCCTATAACGATGACATGATGCTGCTGCGGATTGGCCTTAAAGGTTATGACTTACCTAAATCTCAATTAGGCGCGAGTAACTTAGTCTTTTTACTCGATGTGTCAGGTTCTATGGCGTCAGTGGATAAATTGCCTTTACTGCAAACGGCGTTAAAGCTGCTAACAGCGCAGTTAAGCGCGCAGGATAAAGTCTCTATTGTGGTTTATGCTGGGGCCGCTGGTGTAGTGCTCGATGGCGCGTCGGGGAACGACACTCACACCTTGACCTATGCGCTAGAGCAATTGAGTGCCGGTGGTTCAACCAACGGTGGTCAAGGGATCACGCAAGCCTATCAATTGGCCAAAAAGCATTTTATCCCCAATGGCATAAATCGAGTCATCCTCGCGACCGATGGCGATTTTAATGTTGGCGTGACAGATTTTGATGATTTGATTGCCTTGATTGAAAAGGAAAAAGATCATGGTATTGGCCTAACGACTTTAGGGTTTGGTTTGGGCAATTACAACGATCAACTGATGGAGCAATTGGCGGACAAGGGCAATGGCAACTATGCCTATATTGATACGCTGAATGAAGCGCGAAAAGTGCTGGTGGACGAGTTAAGTTCAAGCTTGTTCACTATCGCCAAAGATGTGAAAGTGCAGGTGGAGTTTAATCCAGCCTTAGTGTCTGAATACCGTTTGATTGGTTACGAGAATCGCGCCTTAGCACGGGAAGATTTTAATAATGATAAGGTGGATGCGGGCGAGATTGGCGCGGGTCATACCGTTACAGCCTTGTATGAATTAAGGTACGTTGAAGCAGGGAATAGGATGAATGATAAACTTAGATATGGCGTTGATGCTCAAACGGGGCAAGAAAAATATAGCCGCGAAGAAATCGCTTTTCTTAAACTGAGATATAAATTGCCAGATCAAACACAAAGCCAGTTGCTGAGTTATCCCATAAGGCTAGATCAAGGTGTTAAGCATTTAGATCAAGCGAGTGATGATTTTAGATTTGCCGCTGCGGTTGCAGGTTTTGGGCAATTACTGAATGGCAGTCACTATCTACATCAATTTGATTATACTCAGTTAAGCCTATTGGCACGTTCGGCATTGGGGAATGACCCCTATGGTTATCGGCATGAGTTTTTGCAGCTGATACAAACTGCCTCGGCTATGGTGCAATCGGGTCGCATACCGATAAAAAAAGCATTCAATGGCTCAGGTAAACCTTTTCCTCCAGAAGATAAACTCCATAGCGAGTCTGTGAGTGACAGGAGCAATACAAGCCATGAGAGATTACAATAGTCAAAGAGAACACAGCAAACGATGAGGAGTTTCCCGTGGCATTAGCCATACCGCAATTACCAAACCATGAGTACTCAGATGAACAACTGATGTTGTGCTATGCCAAGGGCGATTCACAAGCGTTCGAACAGTTATACCTGAAACATAAAGGTGCGCTTTATCGCTATTTTGTACGTCAATTAGGTGACCAACAATTAGCGGAAGATTTGTATCAAGAAACCTGGGGGCGGGTGATCCGCGCCGCAGCTAATTATGAAGTTAGTGCCAAGTTTACAACTTGGTTATATCGTATTGCACATAACTTATTGATTGATCATGTGCGCGCGGTTAAGCCCGTCGATTTAATTGCCAGCGATGGAGATGAGGTCGAACTCGATACTTTTGTGGCGGGTGAACAAGATAAGCCCGATGTGCAGTGGCAAACAGCGCAAAAGAGTTTATTGCTGAAGACTTGTATCGCATTGTTACCGCAAGTTCAAAAAGAAGCATTTATTCTGAACATTGAAATGGGTTTTACGGCAGCGATTATTAGCGACATAGCAGGGGTTACCTTAGAAGCAACTAAAAGCCGTATTCGTTATGCTTATAAAAGCCTAAAAGATTGCGTTAGCGCAAAATGGCAGGAGGCGGGTCATGAGTAATACGACTTCAAATACCGATGACGCTGCATTACAACAAGAGATACTGATTTGGTATCGCCAACAAGCTTTAGAGGTTCCAGCTGAACAACTTGATCAAGATATTTTACAACTCGCCCAAGTACACTTAGCTGAAATGCATCAAGGAAAAATAACGCCTATTGAGACTCCAACTTCTACCTGGCGCCGCCATCCTTGGGCATTATCGAGCGCTGCATCGTTAGTACTTGTTGTGGGTTTACTTATGCTTAATCGGTCGCTTATGGAAGATTCGTTTGCTCCAAGTCCTATAGCGATGAGTGCTCCGGCGCCGCAAACTATGGCAAGGATGGCTGATGCGCAGGCGATACCATCTTCTAATGGGCCAGCAGAAGCGATTGTTGAGCATCAAAAGCAGACTCAAAAGCAACAAGCTAAAGCCGCATTAGCAGTCATTGAACCGCAACAGAATGTAATGAATCCTGCTATCGTTGCAAGATCTATGGAACCAAGAGTATCGGTATCAGAAAATCATAAAACGTCGCTAGCTGAGTCTCTGCAGCGGTTACAGACGTTAATTGATGCTAAGGATACTGCACAAGCAATCGTTATGGAGCAGCAGCTCGTGAAGGATTATCCGCAGCTTGTCGCTGAGGATGTCAATCCAGCGCAGCTAAGCCAGCAACAGCTAGCACTAAGACTTGAGTTTAAAAAACTACAACAGCAATTGCATCAGCTGGCCAAGTAAGCGTGTACCCTTGCAGTTTTAGTCATAAAAGAGTGATGAGATAGGTCTCTCAGTGGTTTTTTATGGGTTAATGCGCGCTGATATTTATAGCGCGTTTACTTTTTGGCAGGTGATTAACTTGATCAACGTCATAAAATGAAGCTGATTTAGCCTGCTATATTGGTATTCGTTGACGACTTGTCTAGTATCAATCGTCTGATCCCGATTTAGGAGGCATTATGCTTAAAAGACTCATGAATGATCATAAACATATAGCAGTCTTGCTTAATGTTTTAAAAAACAAACAGATGAAACTGTCAGAGGGTGAGTCAATTAACTTCACCTTAGTGCGTGATATCGTTGAGTACATGCAAGGATATGCGGAGCGCTACCATCATCCTACCGAAGATATTATCTATGCTTACTATTTAACGCATAAAGCCAGTGACTCCGTTGATAAGTTAAGTGCAGAACATGAGCGAGTTGGCCAAGCATCATCCGCGTTAATGGCAACGCTAAATCTTATTCTCAGTGATATTGTGGTTGCTCGTGAGAAACTGATTATTGATTTCGCCGACTATGTCGCATTACAAGAGCAGCACATGCAAATGGAAGAGCGTGACATATTTCCTTTATTTTCAAAAAAGTTAACTGAGCAGGATTGGCAAGCTATCGAGTTGGAGTGTCAGAAAGTGTTTACCGATGATCCTCTATTTCTGGAGCGGGAGCAGAAAGAGTTTGAGAGTTTACGGGCTTATTTAACCACGTCTGACTAGGGCTGTTTTACTCATAAAATCCATACGATTAATATAGCTGTGGAGCAATTTCGCAAAAAGCTGAGTTTTATTTGAGTCTAGCGATGGCAGTGTTTAGGAAAGTACCTTCTTAAAATCAGTGTTTGTGGCTTTAGCCTAAGTCATGATTCGAATATCTATTTGCGTACAGAAAAACACATCCCTCTTATGCTTTATTGAATTTCAACCATAAATAAAAAAGCGCCTAAGGCGCTTTTTTATTTAGCTTGAAGATAATGATTAAAGTCATATCTACATGAGGTTACAACTGGATAGCATCAATATCGTAGTTAAAGTTATTATCGATTTCTTGGAGTTCTTTGAGCAAACGATACTTATCTTTTAGCGCTTCAATCTCGCGCCATTTACGTTTTTTATTGGAGCCTCGCGAACGATCGGGTCTTTCAACGACTTCATCTAGCGCACAACCATAATCTAAACGATCCATGGCAACCTCCTGTTGTATGTTTTGTCAGCAATTTAATAACATATTTTTAAAACAGGGTGCAAGAGTTATGTTTCATTTATGTTAAGTTAAAATGAAGTTTACATGATTTAATATGGATATTAAGTGCAGGTTGGATGCGGAATGAAATTGAAAAGTTTAATATAAATATGTGGTTATAATTCAAAAAGCCAGCAATTGCTGGCTTTTTATTTGATTAAATTTTACCTTGGCGATAAAGGTTAATCAGTGCGTTACTGGAGGCATCTAAAGCATCGGAATCTTGCTCAGCACCAATACGTGCTAATACATCGTTACCTAGATTTTTACCGAGTTCCACACCCCATTGGTCAAAGGAGTTAATGTCCCAAATTGCACCTTGAACAAAGGTTCTGTGTTCATACAGGGCAATTAAAGCACCTAAGGTACTCGGCGTGAGCTTATCCATGAGTAAGGTGTTGCTCGGCTTATTACCTGGCATCACTTTATGTTTTGCTATCAGCTGCTTTTCAGTCGCTGATAATGTGCTATTAGCCAGTTCGGCTAAGGCTTCATCAAAAGTACGGCCTTGCATTAAGGCTTGAGTCTGTCCAAAGCAGTTTGACGCTAATTGGTCGTGGTGCTCACCGATAGGATTATGACTTTGTAGTGGCATAATAAAATCGGCAGGGATCAAGGCAGTACCTTGATGCAACAGCTGGTGGTAGGCATGTTGGCCATTAGTACCTTCGCCACCCCAAATCACCGGACCTGTACTGTAGTCAACATCCGTCCCGTTTAAGGTAACAGACTTACCGTTACTTTCCATATCGAGCTGCTGGAAGTAAGCGGGTAGACCACGCAGATAATGATCGTAGGTTAATACTACATGGGACTGAGCATTGAAGAAATTACCGTACCATAGGGATAATAAGCCCATGATCACTGGCATGTTTTCTGTCAGTGGTGCATTGGCGAAATGCTCATCCATTTGGTGCGCACCTGAGAGTAAGGCTCTGAAGTTATCCATGCCAATCAAGAGTGCAATCGGTAAACCAATCGCTGACCAAAGTGAGTAACGACCGCCAACCCAATCCCACATAGGGAAAATATTGTCTGCATCAATACCAAAATCCGTCGCTTTTGCCACGTTTGACGTCACTGCGACAAAGTGTTTTGCCACATCAGACTGCAAACCGCCTTTCGCTAGGAACCAGTCTCTTGCGGTGAGGGTATTGGTTAAGGTTTCCTGTGTCCCGAAAGATTTGGATGACATGATGAACAAGGTCGTTTCAGGATCCAGTAACTTCAGCTTCTCACTGATAGAAGTACCATCGACGTTTGCCACAAAGTGACATTTCAACTCTGGGTTCCAATACGGGCGCAGTGCTTGAGAGACGATCTTTGGACCAAGGAAAGAGCCGCCAATACCGATACTGACAATATCGGTTATCGCTTTACCTGTGTAACCTTTCCATTGACCCGACGTCACTGAGCTCACAAACCCTTGCATTTTATTCAGAGTTCGTTGAACTTCAGGAACGATGTCTTGACCCTCGGCAATAATCGACTGTTCCGCAGTGCTACGCAGTGCTGTGTGCAGAACTGCGCGCTTCTCGGTGGTGTTAATGATCTCACCAGCAAACATCGCTTTGATTTTTGCTTCAAGCTGACGATTGCTTGCCAACGCAAATAACAGATCAAGCGTTTCCGTCGTTGCTCTGTTTTTAGAGTAATCCAGTAATAAACCACAGGCAGATAGCGACATTTTATTGAAACGTGCCGCGTCAGTGGCAAACAATTCCCGCATATGCGGCACATTTTTACTGTGTGCTGATAAAGCTTGCCATGTTGAGCTTTGGGTCAAGAGTGTCATTTAACCGTCTCCAGAATGCTTAGTTCGCGAGCTTAGCCGTGAGCATGACTTCAAGCTTGCCTTGGTCAATCGCAAAATTACGAATCCCTTCTGCAAGCTTATCAACTGCCATTGGATCTTGATTAAAGTCCCAACGGAATTGCGCTTCTGTCAATGGCGTTTCTGCAGCGACAGTGCTGGTTGCCGCAACCAGTTTAGGGGTAATGTCTATTTGTGAATTAGCCAGTTCTTCTAATAAAGAAGGGCCAATTGTGAGGCGATCGCAACCCGCTAGTTCAATAATCTCACCGATATTACGGAAACTTGCACCCATAACAACAGTGCTAAAACCGTGCTGCTTGTAGTAGTTGTAAATCTCAGTGACTGAAATAACTCCTGGGTCATTCACTGCATCATAATCTTTGCCAGTATCTTTTTTGTACCAATCAAGAATACGGCCAACAAAAGGCGAAATTAGGTAGGCACCCGCTTCGGCGCAAGCACGTGCTTGGGCAAAGCTAAATAGTAGGGTTAAGTTACAGTTAATACCTTCTTTTTCTAGCTCTTTAGCGGCACAAATGCCTTCCCAAGTTGAAGCTAGTTTGATCAGAATGCGCGATTTATCAATACCCGCTTCTTTATAGAGGCGAACCAGCTTATGGGCTTTAGCGATCGATTTCTCTTTATCAAATGATAAACGAGCATCAACTTCAGTAGAGATACGACCCGGAACCAGTTTTAGGATCTCAACGCCAATGTTGACTGCCAGCTTGTCGCTAGCATCATCAAGTTGTTGTGCCAGAACGGTACTTTGTGATTTGGCCCAATCAATCGCATTATCAATGAGGGATCCATATTCAGGAATTTGAGCCGCTTTCAAGATGAGTGATGGATTAGTTGTTGCATCTTCAGGCTGGTAGCGCTTGATGGCTTCGATATCGCCTGTATCAGCGACAATAGTGGTATATAACTTGAGTTGCTCTAACGTATTGGCCATGAAAAATATCCTTCTCAGGTAGCAGTTTAAACTCGGAATTCACTGATGACTATTAGAAGCGATTTTGCCAACTTTTCCAACCTTGAATGTAAAAAAATTACAAAAATGACAAGATTTAATCTATTTAGGCCTAATGCGAGTGATTTGTTATCTTCTTGGCACTAACACAGAGTTATCGCTTGCCTTAGTGTATACCTCATAAAAACAAAAAGTCGCTGCAAGCAGCGACTTTTTTATTTCAGTAATTAATATTACTTCAGAACAGGTTGCTTAGTCGTCGTCGTTACGATTGCCTCGATACGACGGTTAGCAGCGTGAGCTTCTTTAGAGTCACCAGCAACTAATGGCTGAGTAACACCGTAGCCTTTGGCTGTTACACGGCTCTGGCTGATGCCATATTTATTAACAAGAATGTCAGCAACGGCGTTAGCACGCTTATGAGACAGTTCCATGTTGTAGTCTGGCTTACCTACGTTTGAGGCATGACCAGCAATTTCAACTGTGAACTCTGGGTTCTTGTTCATGTAATTTGCTAGTCTTTCGATATCTTTGTAGTAAACATTTTTAACTACAGCTGAATCGTTAGCAAACTGGATTGAACCAACATCTTCTTTACTTTTCACGTTTTCATAGATAGTACAGCCAACAGAGTCAACTTTGTGAGTTGCTGGTGTTGCTGGACACTGATCTTTGTCGTCGTAAACGCCATCGTTGTCAGAATCAACTGGTGCTGCTGCAACGACTGCTGCAGCAACTGGTGCTGCTGCAACTGTGTTACCAAAACGGTAGCTCAGTTCTAGACCCCAGTAGTTACTATCAGCTTCAACAATATTGTAATCGTCATTTAAGTTTTCATAACGACGGTATTTAGCTTGTAACTTCAAGTTGTCAGTGAAGTTATAGCCAACGCCTGCGCCGAAGTATGGTGCAAAGTCATCTGTGCTGTATGTGCTTGAAGTGCTACCAAAGCGCTGGCTATTCTCAAGCGTGTAGTACATAGCACCGGCTTCAGCTGATAAGCTCCAACGGTTAGCTAGAGGCCATAAGCCGACTAAACCCAGAGTTGTACCTTTAACGTCTGCATCATTGCTGATACCAGCAGCGGTCCAATCTGCATTGCCTAAATCACGGAAACCGATTTCGGCACCGAAGTAATCATTAAACATGTAACCAGCAAAGATATCCCATGCGAATGGATCATCTGAGCCATTTTGGGTCGCTACGTGTTCGTAGTTATTAACGCCTAAACCTGCGCCGACATACCAAGGGGTTAGCTCCTGAGATGCACTGGCTGCAAATGGAAGCATTGATGTAAGTAAAACTATCTTTAATGTGTTCTTCATCATTTTATTTAAGTCCATTGATTATGATTCTCCACCAATATGTTTTGTATTATTGTGCAAAACATCGCTAGCACTTAGTGTGGGGATCCTTTAGAGATTGTAGCCAGCTATTTGATTATCACTTGGTTTGTTAAATTTTTCCAGCATTAAGATTTTCCTTTTTAAGGGGAATCATTCGGTAAGTCATCTTTAAATGTAAAAAAGGCACTCTTATGAATGCCTTTAAATATGCTTAATTGTCACATTAACACGTGTTTTAGCGTGTCCATATCCAGTTTTCAATCTCTATTGGGTCGACCCCATTTGCTTTAATATAGTTGCGATGGTCAACTAGTTTTTGCAACATATTTGTGGTGATAGAGACGTGCACCGTTTCATCAATAACGCCCTGTTGGAACAACTTGTAGGCCATATCAATAACTAAGTGATAGCGTGAAGTGCCATTACGTACACCCATATCAAATGGTGTAGTTGTTGAGCCTTCTTCTTCATAACCTTTGATTCTGAAGCGGCGGCTACCTTTGTAATCAAAAACTAATTTTTTGATAGTATTTGGGTAGCCATGATAGTTAAATACCACGCCTTTATCTTGAGTAAATATTTCGTCCATTAACCAAGGTTTTTCTTTAAATTTGCGGCTACCTAAGCCATCACTGCTTAATTCGGTGACGCTTACGAAGCGAATTCTTACCCTAGGTAGTAATTCTCTAATGGCAACTAAAGCTGCCATACATTCTTGAGTGACATAATCACCACAGCCTGCTAGTACAATGTCTGGATTTTCATCTGATGCAAAATCCCACACCATCACACCATCTTTTGCTTGTTTACGGGCTTCTTCTAAGCTCAACCATTGTGGTAGTTCTTTTTTACCTGCAACTAAAATGTTGAGTTTGTCGCGATCAGCATAAGCACGTTCAGTATAAACCAGTGTACTGTTGGCATCAGCAGGCAAGTAAGCTGAAATGATTTTAGGATGCTTCTCTAGCATAGCGCCTAAGAACGATGGGTTTTGATGTGAATAACCATTGTGATCTTGACGTTCTAGGAGCGAAGACAATACGACGTTGCATGCAGGCAATGGTTTACGGAAATGTACGCCTTGGCTTGCATAAACGTATTTACAGTATTGATCAGCCATCGATGAAATCACTTGCGAGAAGGCTTCGTAAGTTGGCAGCATACCGTGACGACCTGTCACTGTGTAGCCGTGAAGCATACCAAAAAGTAAGTTTTCAGAAAGCAGTTCAATGACTCGTCCTTCGCGAGACATATCTTCATCCCAGCTCTCAATCGGCCATTGCCATGCACGATCGGTTTCTTCAAATACAGCTTGAAGTTGATTTGAATAGGTTTCGTCAGGGCTGAAAATACGTAAGTTACGTTGATCACGGTTTAATTTAAATGCGTCACGCATCCATTCGCCCATTTTCAACATTGAGTATCCACGATGACCACGTGGTACTTCGGGGCCATAACAGAGTTTTTCGAGATCTGGGTTGTTTAAGGCTCTAACGACTTCACCACCATAGGTCAAATGTTGACGACCACAGGCAAGCTGTTTTGGTGGAATGAGTGAACAAATATCGGCATCAAAAATCAATTCGCCTTTTTCATTCATTTGATAAAGTTCTTGGAAGTTGTAACTAGCCAACCAATTATCTAACGCCTCTAAATGACCTTTATCGGTGGCACATTTATTAACGATCACTTGGTGTGATTCGCAGTTACCTTCTAGCTTTTTACCGCTATATTCACTTACGCCCGTCCAACCTTTGGCCGTGCGCATTAAAATGACGGGCCATTTAGGCTTAACAACATCTTCACCGCTGCGTGCGCGGCGTTGGATATCATTGATCATGGTATAAGCGGTATCCATGGCATTAGTCATTTGCACATAAATATCTTCAGCTAATTCGTTATCCACTATGATGGGAAAGTAGCCAAGACCACGGAACTCCATATCCAATTCTTCATGGCTCATACGACCCATGCGCGTTGGTCCAGAAATTTTATAACCATTAATATGTACAATCGGTAAAACGGCACCACTTGTCGCAGGAGAAACTAAGCGGTTTGCATACCAAGATGCGGCTAATGGGCCAGTTTCAGCCTCTCCGTCACCAATTAGAACTGTTGCGATCAAATCTGGATTATCTAATACAGCACCCCAACCAACAGAGAGTGAATAACCGAGTTCACCCCCTTCGAGGATTTGTCCTGGCGCTTCAGGGTTTGCATGTGAAGGATAGCCATAAGCGGCGGAGAACTTCTTGCAAATATCTTCGATGCCGGTTTCATTATAAGGGATCGTTTCTGGATAGAAGTGGCTTAATGAGCCTTCCATGAATAAGTTTGCCTGTACTGCAGGAAAACCATGACCAGGACCAACTAAATAAATAAATGAGCGATTATGCTTTACGATCAGTCTATTAATGTTAGCGTAAACAAAGTTAATCCCAGGGCAAGTTCCCCAATGCCCCAATAAACGCGGCTTGATATCGGTATGGGCAAGTGGACGCTTATGCAGGACGTTTTGTTTGAGATAAATTTGCGAGGTCGCAAGAAAGTTAGTCGCTCTAACGTATTTTTTCAGAGCATTGATTTCGTGTACTTGTGTCATATTAAGCCTCACTAAAACAAACAAGAGATAATTGAAGTTTCTATGGGATTACTATATTTGTAATTTTATTACAAAAATGTGCCCAGCATCCAAGTTTTGAAAGTTGTTTTTACTGTTAAAATAAATGATGTATCTAGATGGTTTTGTTAGTGTTGATTTAACAGTAGCTTATCTTGAGCTCTACTCAGTAATATCCAGGTTGTTTGAAACTACAAGTGTGAGCTTGATCACATGGGTGATTTCGAATATTGTGCTATTTTGCTGCGTTGAATTCGGTAGCTGTGATGTTGTAAAGTCACGGAAGGATAATTTAAACAATTAAATCTGCCGAAATTCTTACCTTTAATCTTGGAAAGATTCATTCACCATTGATGTTGTGCCTTTAATTATGATTAGGGGGCATTTGCTACGGGAATAAGTAAAATAATATGTTAGAAACCATAGTTAATTTTTTGAATGCGCTACTTTGGGGCAAGTTATTAGTCTACGGGTTAGTAGGAGCGGGTCTCTACTTTACGGTAAGGCTTGGCTTTATCCAATTGACCTACTTTAAACACTCCATCAAAGTCATGACCATCAGCCGCCAAGGTTGCGATAGCGGTCTGTCTTCATTTCAAGTCTTCTGTACCAGTATGGCCGCTCGTGTCGGAGCAGGTAATATGGCAGGTGTCGCTGTTGCTATTGGTGCTGCAGGCCCTGGCGCAGTATTTTGGATGTGGGTAATTGCTGTTTTGGGTATGGCGACCGCTATGGTTGAATCAACCTTAGCGCAAGTTTATAAAGTCAGAGATAACGATGGCCAGTTTCGCGGTGGTCCTTCTTACTACATGGAGAAAGGATTAGGGCAACGCTGGATGGGCGTATTGTTTGCTTTCTTCCTGATTATTGCATTTGGTTTAGTCTTTAACGCGGTACAAGCCAATACCATTACCGGTGCTATGGAGCGTGTATTTGGTCTAGATCCCACTTATGTCGGTATTGGATTAGTTATCGCCAGTGGTTTTGTAATTATTGGTGGTTTGCGTAAAGTTGCCAGAGTGTCTGAGTTTATTGTGCCAATTATGGCACTAGCCTATATTTTTGTTGCATTTATTATTGTTATTTTCAATATTGAACAATTGCCTGCAATTATTAGTTTAATAGTTAAGAGCGCTTTTGGTTGGCAAGAAGCCGCTGCAGGTGGTGTGGCTTATACTGTGGCACAGGCGATGCAAGCTGGTATCGCTCGTGGTTTGTTCTCGAATGAGGCTGGTATGGGTAGCGCGGCTAATGTTGCAGCAAGTGCATCACCTAATCCGAATCATCCTGCATCGCAAGGCTTTGTACAAATGATGGGCGTCTTTGTTGATACTATCGTTATTTGTACGGCAACGGCTGCGATCATTCTACTTTCTGGCGATATTGGCTCAAGTGATGATGGTATTCGTCTCACTATTAATGCGATGTCATCCCATGTTGGTGATTGGGGTGGGGCATTTATTGCGGTCGCGATCTTCTTATTCTGTTTTACATCTATCATTGCCAATTACTCGTACGCTGAGACAAATGTGATGTTTTTAACCGGAAATAGCACTAAAGCGTTACCTTTGTTCCGCTTGTGTGTTCTCGGTATGGTCATGTTTGGCGCGGTGGCTAAGATAAGCTTGGTGTGGGATCTTGCTGACGTTTCAATGGGGTTAATGGCTATCGTTAACATTGTGGCCCTATTGCTATTATCGGGCTTGGCGATTCGTGTAATTAATGATTATCGCGACCAAATTAAAGCCGGTAAAACACCCGAGTTTGACCGTAGTAAATTTCCAGAGTTATTAGATCAGCTTGACGATGATATTTGGCAAGATACCACTATGGCACCTGCTAAAAAGTCTTAAGCATTGTTTGATTTAATTATTAACGAGATATAAAACGGATAGCTATAATCGAAAAAACCACGCTGTTTAAGCGTGGTTTTTTTATTTTCGTTCAGTATCATAGTGACTTATTATTGTTTTATGTTAGGAGTTTTTTAATGTTGATATTAGTTTCACCTGCGAAAACCCTAGATTTTGAACAGCCAGCTTTAACCAAAGAGCACTCACAATCTGACTTTTTAACGTCTAGTCAGGAGTTGATCCAAGTCTGCCAACAATTGACGCCTGCAGATATAGCCTCTTTAATGAAAGTAAGCGACAAAATTGCGGGTTTAAACGCGGCGCGTTTTGGGCAATGGCAGCCAAACCTGAATTTAGATAATGCTAAGCAAGCTATTTTTGCTTTTAGAGGGGATGTGTACACGGGGTTTGATGCAGATACTTTATCTGAAACTGAGATAACTCAAACTCAGTTTCAGTTACGTATTTTATCGGGTCTTTATGGCTTATTAAGACCACTAGATTTAATTTTACCTTACCGCTTAGAAATGGGCACATCGTTAGCAAATCCTAAAGGTAAAAACCTATATGAGTTTTGGGGGAACACATTAACTGAAGCTGTGAATAAAGCACTCGTAGAACACGAGAACGACATTATTATTAACCTTGCTTCTAATGAATATTTCAAGGCGATAAAAGTTAAAAAACTTCAAGGACAATTAATTACGCCTGCCTTTAAAGATTGTAAAAAGGGCCAATATAAAGTCATCAGTTTTTTTGCTAAACGTGCTCGTGGCATGATGGCAAGATATCTTATTCAGAACCAAGTTAATAGTTTAGCCGGACTAAAAGCATTTGATGTTGCAGGTTATTATTATAGTGAAGAGCAAAGTTCTCCAGCGACACCTACATTTTTACGCGATGAACAATAGCAGAATATCAAGATGACTTTTATGAGTAGAGAACCGCTAATCCTGTCCTCTACTCATATAGCGCTACTCTTTAGATGAACGGGTAAAAGGTGTTAGTACTATGGTTGAGTTTGCCATGATAAAAGCAAATTGTGCATAGGCTGCAACGTTTTGAGCTAACGCGGCGGGATCTATTTTATCTAAAGTATCATTTGGCGTGTGATGGTAATCGAAGTAATCGTGGCCATCTTGTCTCAATGAGGCAACTGGTACACCTAAAGCGGGCAGCATAGACACATCAGGCCCACCAGAAGCTTGGTTATTGCCCAATACAACACCATTGAATGACATTGGGCTCAGTGCCTTTTGTACCGCTGTAAATGCGCTCTCGTTAACCTTGGTATCGATTTGATAGATTCGGCCTGCCCCAAAATCAGATTCTGCGGCAATATAGTGTAATGGCAGTTCGGTTTTATGTGCTTCAGCATAGGCTTTACCGCCCATAAGCCCAATCTCTTCAGCAGCATATAACACGACTCTCACAGTGCGTGCGGGTTTTATGGGTAAATCTTGAATATGCTTAGCTGCCGCAGTTACAATTGCCACTCCCGCGCCATCATCAATAGCACCCGTACCTTCATCCCACGAATCTAAGTGAGCGCCAATAAGGACGATTTCATTGGGTTTACTGCTGCCCGTGACCTCTGCAATCACATTATAAGAAGTATTAAAGCCTAAGTCTTTTGGTGACATATATAATTCAAGTATTGCATTGGGATCACGTTTGAGCAGTGCATCGACTAAATCGGCATCAGGATTTGACATGGCAGCAGCAGGGATCTGCGGAACGCCATCTTGATAGCGCATAATGCCAGTATGAGCCATGCGGTCATGGTCTGTGCCTATGGAGCGAATTACGATAGCAACAGCCCCTTTTTGTGCTGCCACGACAGCTCCTTTTGAGCGTCCGCCGACACTGTTACCATACCCTTCACCGGTTATATGACGTTCTGTTTTTTGATCAATAAAGGCAATCTTACCTTCGACCGCTTCAGGCTTAGCTTGCTGCAGTGCCTCTAAACTATCAAAACGCGCTATTTGAGCCTGTATTCCACTGCTCGGTGTTGCAATACTTCCCCCTAGCGCTGTGATGACAAGAGGCTGCTCTACTGGAGAAAGGATTCTGGCGTTGGCTTCGCCTCGTTCCCAAATAGGAACTTGTACCGGTTCTTTATAAACACGATCAAATCCAAGACTTGTTAGCTTATTCATTGCCCAATTTACCGCGATAATATCTTTTGGGCTTCCAGCGAGTCTTGGGCCAACCTCAACGGTAAGAGATTCGACTAAATCGTAGCCTAATTGGGAAGATAGTGCCGCTTGCTGTAATTTAATCACTTCAGTCGTGGGAGCTATTATTTTTACTTGGGTTTGACAGGCACTTACACTGGCGATAATAAGACTTGAGAGCAGAGTTTTTTGATAGGGCTTCATTAGATTTCCTTTGTTTTTATTAAGCATGTCCCATTTTTAAAAACAATCTAGCAAAAAGTGTGCTTTATGTCCCGACTATATCCGTAAGGCAACGCTATATTAGCGCAGGGGTTAGTTTTAGGAGATAAAGTGCGTAATGAATATTGAATTAATGCAGGAGCGAGCCGACCACGCTGTAGTACTTTTAAAGGCTCTGGCAAATGAGCGCCGTTTATTTATTCTTTGTTATTTATTAAATGAAGGAGAAATGTGCGTTGGCGAAATGAATAAGAAATTAGGCTTAAGTCAATCAGCACTATCACAACATCTTGCTTGGTTACGCAAAGATAATTTGGTCACCACACGCAAAGAAGCACAAACAGTATTTTATTCGCTTAAAAGCGATGAAGTGCGGGAGATGATTCACTTACTAAATAATATTTATTGTCACTAAATTGTATTTTTTAGATATAAAAAAACCGGCAATTGCCGGTTTTTTTCATTTGCTATTAATAGATTAAGCAGCGATTGCTTTGATCTTAGCATTCAAACGAGCCTTCTGACGGCCAGCTTTATTCTTATGAATAAGGCCTTTAGTCGCCATACGGTCAACGATTGGTTGTGCAACAGCAAAAGCTTCTGTTGCTGCTTTGTGATCGCCTGCTTTAATTGCAGCGATTACTTTTTTAACGTATGTACGTAACATTGAGCGACGGCTGGCGTTATGCTGACGACGCTTTTCAGACTGAAGCGCGCGCTTCTTTGCAGACTTGCTATTAGCCAAGGTGCAACTCCTAAAAACTGGATTTGATACTTTTAAAGGCCGAGGAATATGCCTGCATTTAGTCACTTTGTCAATGACTATGATTGAATATTCATCATAAAGATAAATTAATCCAACCTGCCTTGGCTATCTTCAACCCAACTCGTGTAATATGTTGCGCAATTCTAGCAGCTATTACCGCAGTGTGACAGAGCCTGAATCGATTTTTTGAGATGTATCACCTAATCAATTCGATATGGGTCTGGGGGACGTTTGAGTAGAAAATTATTAAGATCGGGTATGATCGTTAGCGCTATGACATTGATATCGCGCGTTTTAGGCCTTGTAAGAGATGTCGTTGTTGCTAATTTAATGGGTGCAGGGACCAGTGCAGACGTGTTTTTCTTTGCCAATAAAATTCCTAACTTTTTACGCCGTTTGTTTGCTGAAGGGGCTTTTGCACAAGCATTTGTGCCTGTTTTAACCGAGTATCAAGAAAAACACACCGCCGAAGAAACCCGTGATTTACTCAGTAAAGTCGCTGGAACATTAGGCCTACTTGTTACAATAGTGACTCTTGTGGGTGTTATTGCCTCACCGGTATTATCGGCTTTGTTTGGTGGTGGCTGGTTTATTGCTTGGCTTAACAATGAGCCAGATGGCGCTAAATTTGAGCTTGCTACCGTTGTACTTAAAATTACTTTTCCTTATTTGTGGTTTATTACTTTTACAGCATTGGCTGGGTCCATTTTAAATACTCGTGGACGTTTTGCTGTTTCAGCATTTACCCCCGTATTTCTCAATGTGGCGATAATTACTGCGGCTATCGTTTATGCGCCAACGTCGACACAACCGGAAATTACACTGGCTTGGGGCGTTTTTTGTGGCGGGTTAATTCAGTTTTTATTTCAAATTCCTTTTTTGTTGCGTGAAAAAGCACTCGTAAAACCGTCCTGGGGATGGCATCACCCCGGAGTTGTGAAAATAAGAACCTTGATGATCCCCGCTTTATTTGGTGTATCTGTTTCACAGATAAATTTATTATTTGATACCTTCATCGCCAGCTTTTTGATGACAGGGTCGATTAGTTGGCTCTACTACGCCGATCGACTACTAGAGTTTCCGCTAGGCTTATTTGGTATTGCGATTGGTACTGTTATTTTACCTGCGTTGTCGCGAAATCACGTTAATGCAGAAGGGGAAGGTTTTGGTAAGACGATGGATTGGGGAATTAAAGCCATTCTGTTATTAGGTTTGCCCGCGATGATGGGCTTAATTGTACTAGCAAAACCTATGCTGATGGTATTATTCATGCGCGGCGCTTTTTCGATGCATGATGTAGAAATGGCTTCCTACAGTTTGATGGCTTATGGCAGTGGTTTACTCAGTTTTATGCTGATTAAGGTGCTTGCCCCTGGTTATTACTCCCGCCAAGATACTAAAACACCAGTGCGTTACGGTATTATTGCTATGGTCACTAACATGTTTTTTAACCTGTTGTTTGCTATTCCTTTTGGTTATGTTGGGTTGGCGATTGCGACCTCAATGTCTGCATTGCTCAATGCTACTCTGCTTTATCGTGGATTGCATTTGGCTGGCGTTTATCGCGTTTCCAAGCCGACGATGGTGTTTTTTGCTAAAGCCGTGGTCTCTACTGCCTTGATGGTGATAGTCTTATACTACTTTTTGCCTTCGCAACAAATTTGGTTGGACTGGCATTTGTTTGAGCGGGCAAAAGCCTTAATTGGCTTGATTTCAGTCGGGGCTTTGAGTTACTTACTGATGCTGCTTTTGCTCGGAATTCGTCCTTGGTCTATTAAACGGGGAGTTTGATTGCTGATTCTCATCGCTAGCTGTTATATAATCAGCCGATTTGCGCTTAGCAGTTATCTAAAGTTATGGAATTAATCCGCGGTACACATAACATTTTGTCATCTCATCACGGTTGCGTGTTGACGATAGGTAATTTTGACGGCGTTCACCGTGGTCATGCGCAAGTGATCGCTAACTTAGTGCGTAAAGCCAGACAATTAAGGTTACCTTCGACCTTAATGACATTCGAACCTCAGCCGCAAGAATTATTTAGCGGTGATCATGCGCCTGCTCGCCTGAGTCTATTGCGTGATAAAGTCATGCTACTTAATGAGTTGGGTGTTGAGCGGTTAGTGTGTATTAACTTTAATCGCGCCTTTGCTAGTCAACCAGCAGAGCATTTTATTGAAGAATTGTTGGTGCGTAAGCTTGGTGTTAAATACCTCGTAGTGGGCGATGACTTTTGTTTTGGGCAAGGCCGTAAAGGTAATTTTGACATGCTTATGCAAGCAGGGTATGAGTTTGGCTTTACTGTGGTTAGCACTCAAAGTTTTATGGTGGGTTCGCAAAGAGTGAGCTCAACCGCCGTGCGTGAACAATTGGCAAAGGGTAATCTTGAGCAGGCTAGACGCTTACTCGGTCATCCTTTTACCTTGAGTGGTCGTGTGGCACATGGGCAAAAAATTGGCCGCACTATAGGTTTTCCCACTGCCAATATCGCCTTAAAGCGTAATGTTGTGCCTGTACGCGGTGTGTTTGCGGTCAAATGTTATTGGGATAACAGCGATATTTATGAGGGCGTAGCCAACATAGGGTTTCGTCCGACAGTCAACGGTCAAGTGTGTCAGCTTGAGGTGCATCTTTTTGATTTTGAAGGTGACATTTATGGCAAACATGTTGAAGTCGAGTTGGTAGCTAAACTTCGTGATGAGCAACCTTTTGACTCATTGGATGCGCTTAAACAACAGATTTTAAATGATGCAAATGAAGCCCGAGCTTTATTTGGTAATGATGCAGGCTGAAATTTATCAGTTTAATTAACGGTATAGGATCAATGAGCGACTATAAATTTACTTTGAATTTGCCGGAAACAGAGTTTCCGATGCGTGGTAATTTGGCAAATCGCGAGCCAGAGATGTTAGAGCGCTGGACAAAAGACGGCTTGTATCAGCAGATCCGTGATAGCCGAATTGGCCGTACTCCCTTCATTTTGCATGACGGTCCACCGTATGCCAATGGCAGTATTCATATTGGTCACTCAGTGAATAAAATCCTCAAGGACATTATTGTTAAGTCAAAAACTATGTCTGGTTTTGACGCGCCTTATGTGCCAGGTTGGGATTGTCACGGTTTACCTATCGAGCTGAAAGTTGAGCAAAAAGTCGGCAAGCCGGGTCAAAAAATTACCGCCGCAGAATTCCGTGAAGAATGCCGTAAATATGCGGCAGAGCAGGTTAACGGTCAACGTGAAGATTTTATCCGTTTGGGCGTATTGGGTGATTGGCAAAATCCGTATTTAACGATGGATTTTTCAACTGAAGCCAATATCGTCCGTTCTTTATCCAAAGTCATTGAAAGTGGTCACTTGCATAAAGGCGTCAAGCCAGTGCATTGGTGTACTGATTGTGGTTCTGCCTTAGCTGAAGCCGAAGTAGAATACGAAGACAAAACATCACCGGCTATTGATGTGGCGTTTGTTGCCGTAGACAGCAAAGCCGTAGCGGCTAAGTTTGGGGTAAGCAATTACTCACATCCTGTTTCTATGGTGATTTGGACAACTACACCATGGACTTTACCTGCAAACCGCGCCTTGTCTTTAAGTGCTAATTTGGATTACAGCTTAGTCGAGTTTGAAAAAGACGGCATAACACAAGCGCTTATTTTAGCGGAAGTGTTAGCCGAGTCCTGCCTAACTCGTTATAACATTGAGCAACATACAGTGCTTGGCTCTGCCAAGGGCGAAGAGTTTGATCTGATTCGCTTTAAGCACCCATTCTTAGATTTTGATGTGCCTGCTATTTTAGGCGACCACGTCACTACTGATGCGGGTACTGGTATTGTTCATACCGCGCCAGGCCATGGCCAAGATGACTTTGTGGTTGGGCAAAAGTACGGTTTAGAAGTGGCAAACCCTGTTGGCGACAACGGTGTATACAAGCCTGATACCGAGTTTTTTGCAGGCCAGCATGTATTTAAAGCTAACGATAACGTAGTTGCTTTACTGAGAGAAAAGGGCGCCTTGTTGAATCATGTGGCTTATCGTCATAGCTATCCGCATTGCTGGCGCCATAAAACCCCAATTATCTTCCGTGCAACGCCGCAATGGTTTATCTCTATGGATAACCATGGTCTGCGTACGCAAGCATTGAAGGAAATCGAACAAACACAGTGGATCCCTGATTGGGGCCAAAGCCGTATCGAAAAAATGGTTGAAAACCGCCCTGACTGGTGTATTTCTCGCCAACGTACTTGGGGTGTGCCTATCACGCTGTTTGTGAATCGTGAAACCGAAGAGTTGCACCCAGATAGCGTGTCGCTAATGGAACGTGTGGCTAATCGCATTGAACAGCAAGGTATTCAAGCTTGGTGGGATCTCGATGCAGCCGAGTTACTCGGCGATGAAGCTGATCAATACCGTAAAGTAACTGATACCTTAGATGTATGGTTTGACTCGGGGTCGACTTTCTCTTCAGTGGTAGCCGCGCGTCCTGAATTTAAAGGACATGGCGTTGACTTATATCTTGAAGGGAGCGATCAACATCGCGGCTGGTTTATGTCATCTTTGATGATTTCAACCGCAATGAATGGTAAGGCACCTTACAAACAAGTGCTTACCCACGGTTTTACCGTTGATGGTAAAGGCCGCAAGATGTCAAAATCTATCGGTAACGTTATTGCACCACAAACGGTAACCAACAAATTAGGCGCCGATATTCTGCGTTTATGGGTTGCAGCAACAGATTACAGCGGTGAGATGACGGTTTCTGACGAAATCTTAAATCGCAGCGCCGATGCTTATCGTCGTATTCGTAATACTGCTCGCTTCCTATTGGCCAACTTAAACGGTTTCGATCCTACTAAGGATTTAGTTGCCGTTGAAGATATGGTGGCGTTAGACCGCTGGGTTGTGCGCCGCGCTGCAGCACTGCAGCAGGAGATTATCGAAGCTTATGAGCAATATAACTTCCATATTGTGACTCAAAAACTGATGCAGTTCTGCTCGGTTGAGTTAGGCAGTTTCTATCTGGATATCATCAAAGATCGCCAATACACGGCTAAGCAAGAAGGTCATGCGCGTCGTAGCTGTCAATCTGCGTTGTATTTGATCTCTGAGGCCATGGTGCGTTGGATTGCGCCAATTCTAAGCTTCACAGCTGACGAAGTATGGCAACTATTGCCTGGCGAGCGTGATACTTATGTCTTTACTCAAGAATGGTATCAAGGCTTGAAATCAGTCACCTTAGCGACGGATTTGAGCGACGACTATTGGCAGCAACTGCTAACTGTGCGTAACGAAGTCAATAAAGTGATTGAACAAGCTCGCCGTGATAAACGTATCGGTGGTTCATTAGAAGCGGAAGTGACCTTGTTTGCTGATGCTACCTTGACTGAACAATTAACCCATATTGGCGATGAGCTAAGATTTGTGTTATTGACCTCTGAAGCCAAAGTCTTGCCTTTAGCGGATGCGACATCAGAAGCGGTTGAAACTGAGCTTGCGTCACTGAAATTAGTGGTTGCTTCAAGCACTGCTGAGAAATGTGAGCGTTGTTGGCACCACAGAGAAGAGGTCGGCACGATTGAGGCCCACCCAACACTCTGTACTCGCTGCGTAACAAACATTGAAGGCGACGGCGAAGTTCGCCTGTTTGCGTAAAGGATCTGTATGCCATTAACTTGGAAGGACAGTGGCTTACGTTGGTATTGGGTTGCTGTATTGGTGTTTTTAGCCGATCAGCTATCTAAGCAATGGGTCTTAGCCAATTTTGACTTGTATGAATCAGTTAAATTATTGCCGTTTTTTAGTTTCACTTATGTGCGTAACTACGGTGCCGCATTTAGTTTTTTAAGTGAGGCAGGCGGTTGGCAGCGTTGGTTATTTACGGTTGTCGCAGTGGGATTTAGTACTTTATTGACAGTGTGGTTGCGTAAGCAGTCGGCTGCTTTATGGAAACTTAATCTTGCCTACACCTTGGTCATTGGCGGCGCCTTAGGTAATTTGATTGATAGATTAATGCATGGTTTTGTAATTGATTTTATCGATTTTTACTGGAATAAAAGCCATTACCCCGCATTCAATATCGCTGATGCTGCAATTTTTATTGGTGCTGTATTGATCATTTGGGATGCATTTTTAAGCGGAAAATCTGAAGCTGATAGCGCAGAAGGGGTTAAGAAGTGACTATGACACGTTCATTATTATGCCATATGAATATTGTGCTTTCTGATGGTTCAACCGCCGATAGCACTAAAGCGTCAGGTAAACCTGCGCGATTAAATATGGGTGACGGTACGCTGAGCCCTGCATTTGAAGCGCAATTGGCGACGCTTGCTGAAGGTGACAAACACAGTTTTACGCTTGAAGCCATTGATGCCTTTGGTGAATCGAATCCTGATGCTATTCATTATCTAGACAGAAGCCGTTTTCCGGCGGATATGAGTTTAGAAGCGGGCGTGATTGTTAGCTTTGCTGGTCCTGGTGGCAGTGAGATCCCTGGTATTGTGCGCGATGTCGCGGGTGATTCTATTACCGTTGATCTGAATCATCCTCTGGCTGGGCATAAAATCACATTTGAACTGGACGTTGTAAAGGTACTTTAAGATGAAACTCGATCCTACTAGCCCAAGTTTAAATATTATGCTCGCAAACCCTCGTGGTTTTTGTGCGGGTGTCGATCGTGCTATCAGTATTGTTGAGCGGGCGTTGGAATTGTTTTCATCGCCTATTTATGTGCGTCATGAAGTCGTACATAACCGCTATGTCGTACAAAATCTGAAGGATCGAGGGGCGATTTTTGTTGAAGAGTTAGATCAGGTGCCAGACAACAACATTGTTATTTTCAGTGCACACGGTGTATCTCAAGCGGTGAGACAAGAAGCTAAAGCCCGTGGTTTAAGAGTGTTTGACGCAACGTGTCCTTTAGTCACTAAGGTACATCTTCAAGTCACCCGCGCCAGTCGTAAGGGTATTGAATGTATCTTGATTGGCCATGAAGGGCATCCTGAAGTCGAAGGGACTATGGGGCAGTACGATAACCCCAATGGCGGTGTTTATCTTATTGAATCTCCAGCAGACGTAGAGACACTTGTTGTTCGTGACCCGAATAATCTGTGTTTTGTCACACAAACGACCTTGTCGGTTGATGACACCCTCGATATTATTGCTGCGTTACTGAAACGCTTTCCGTCTATCGAAGGCCCGCGTAAAGATGATATCTGCTATGCCACGCAGAATCGTCAAGATGCAGTGCGTAATCTCTCGGCGGATGTTGATTTATTGATTGTCGTTGGTTCAAAAAATAGCTCTAACTCTAATCGTTTACGCGAGTTAGCGTTAAAGACAGGAACACAATCTTATTTAGTGGATACCGCTGATGATGTTGAATCAAGCTGGTTTGAGAATGTGACTCGTGTAGCGGTAACCGCAGGAGCCTCAGCCCCTGAGGTTTTGGTCCAGCAGGTTGTCCAAGCGATTGCTAAGTTAGCACCTAGCGTAGTGACTGAAGTCGAAGGCCGCAAAGAAGACACTGTGTTTGCGTTACCTGCTGAATTGCGTTAAAAATATAAGATAAATCAATAATAAAAAAGAGGCGAATGCCTCTTTTTTATTATTTTAAATTTGTTCAAAGCATAATGATGCCAGTGCTTATATACTAACGTTACTGGCCATTTACATTTTAGTCATATATTATCAACCACAAAAGAGTTCTTATTGTAAGACTAAGATTTTTAAAGGTAAACACTCGGACACTTGTTAGAAATATGAAAAAAAACAAATGCTTCATTCAAAAAATATTTCAACGAGGCTTCTCATTAATCGAAGTACTTGTCGCATTGGTGATCTTAGTCATTGGCTTAATCGGTATTTTTAATCTACATATTGTAGCAAAACGCGGCAGCTTCGAGTCATTTCAGCAAACTCAGGCATCTTATTATGCAAATGACATGATAAACCGAATTAAATTAAATCGTACCCAGATGAGTCTGTATGCTGATACGTATTCTAGTGTTACATCTTCACCAAGCCCTAATTGTCAAGGTGCTAATTTATGCACGCCTAGTCAACTAGTATTAGCTGATAAATACGAGTGGGAACAAGCTATTTTTGGAGAGTCTGAGAAAATTGAAGATAAAGCTGTTGGTGGATTAGACACTCCTACTGGATGTGTAGTTGTGGCTGGTAATGTCGTTACAGTGACTTTAGCGTGGAAAGGTATTAGCAGTACATCGGATGCGGGTGGCGATTGTGGTACGGCAAGCACTCGGCGGCGCGTTTATTCAATCCAAACAGTGATTATGTAGATGAAACAGTCAGTTGTTAAACTAAAATACTTTCAAGTGGGTATGTCACTTGTTGAGCTCATGGTTGCTATGGTTATTGGCCTATTTTTAACTGCTGGCGTATTCACTATGTTCAATATGTCTTCATCTAATGTGACAACGACCAGTCAGCTTAATCAGTTACAAGAAAATGGTCGAATCGCATTAGCGATTATGGCGCGAGATATGACTCAGCTCGGTTTTATGGGGGATATGACCGGTACCGATTTTATTCTTGGTAGCAATACAACTGTTGATGCTGCAATTTCTGGGAAAGATTGTATTGGAGCTGGATTAAATAACGCTACTTTACCCAATAATCAACCTGCACATTTTAGATTGTTGTGGGGTTACACGAGTGGTAGTGGTAGTTCGTTAGCATGCTTGTCTGGTGTAAAATCAGACACTGATGTGCTTCAGCTCAAACGATTAATTGGGCCGACAGCGGTTGCTAGTACGGCAGGATATTACGTTGCTTCAACATCGAGTCAAGCCATATTCTTTAATTCAGCGGCTCCTTCGACTACCCTTCCTAATGCTCGAGTCTGGGAGTATCAGCATCATGTTTATTATATCGATGAAGCTAATAGTATCCCTATGTTAAATCGGAAAACACTGACTAATTTAGGCATGAATAATGATGAGCAACTAGTTGAAGGAATCGAAAATATTCGTTTTTTATACGGTTTTGATAATGATGGGAATGGCACACCAGACAGTTTTATACCTGCATCAGCTGTCACATCATTAATGTGGGATAATGAAGGGTTTCAACGGTTAGTTGCTATTAAAGTTTATGTACTGGTTCGAACAATTAAGGTTGATAGTACCTATAATACTAACAAAGCTGTATATCAACTAGGCGATAAAGTTATTAATGCGCCAAATGACCATTTTCGGCGCAAAGTAATGTCTACAACGGTGGTATTGGAAAATCCATTACTAATCCGTAGTTAGTTTGAGGTAAGTATGAAAAGCAAATCGATGAAATATCAAAAAGGGGTCGTTCTATTTTTTGCTTTGATAGTGTTGATTCTTATGACCTTAATTGGCGTAGCTTTAGCTGTGAATTCTACACAGTCGCTGCGAATGGCTGGTGCAGGTGCTGAACGAATAGAGGCTAATGCAATAGCAAATGGTGCGCTAGATAGCGTCATTAATAAATATAAAGGTGCAGCATTTGCCAATATGACAGTTTCTCAGCCAGATAGTTTGCTTGGTGGGAAACAACGTTTGGTGCCAATGCCATGGGATGGGACAGTAAAAGATGTTAGTTGCCAACGTAGTAGTAAAGCAAATGGTGCCAATTTAATTAGCTGTCGTCGGCTTGAAGTAGAAAGTGCTAGGACATTTGGTCGAGAAAACTTAGGCCAATTAGAAGTTGTTGCAGGTATTGAGCAGGAAGTGCTTACCGGGAGCTAATATGTTAAAATTATTAACATTTATCTGTGTGTTTGTTTTGATTGGTATATCAAGTCAATCCCATGGCGATGACACTGAACTTTATGTATTTGAAACCGCTACTGATGCGGGGGCACGCCCCAAAGTGCTCATTATATTTGATAACTCAGGCAGTATGGATACGAAGGAGAATGTCCCTGATCCTGATTTCATTCCCCCAGTTGACTATGATTCTGACTATAATCCATCAAAAGATTATTCTGGCTCTGGCATAAAAAATATTGTTTATTTCTCAACGAGCTCGAGTGCTAACCTTGAGTCATTGTTAAGTTCAAACCAGCGTTTTTATAGTAAATATAATGGTTGTCACCAGAGTTGGACGCCTTTAGCTGATATTGGTTTTTTTAAAGGGCGTGTAGGTGAACACTACTCTAAAAGTTGGGGTGTTCTTAGAACTAATCAAGGTTTAACTACGAAAAGACATATAGATTGTTTGGAAGATATAACTGCAGAAGACCCAATAAACTCGAGCGACTACGGTAACTCAGGTTTTCCAAAGGATGGTTCTTCAAGTACTCCTTATACTCATGTCTCTAGCCCATCAAATAATGGTTGGGCGGCGGCTATAAAGAGTGCTAAAAAAACGGATATAAGCAAATTAGGCTCGGTAACTCTTTACTCTGAAAACTATCTTTTATGGTACAAAAAACTTAAGGATGGCATTATTCCAATCGTTTCAAAGAAACGTATTGATATTGCAAAAAAATCGATTTCTGATGTGATTAAAACTACACCCTCAGTTGATTTTGGCTTAGCAGTATTTAACACTAATAATAATTCTTCAGGAAAAGATGGTGGACGAATCGTGTCGGGTATTCGAGACATGAGTCCGGGTACCACTCCTGGGATTGCTGCGAGAAATAATATACTAACAAAAATAAATCTATTAAATCCCGAAACAAACACACCATTATGTGAGACGTTATTTGAGGCATATCGATACTTATCTGGTGGGGCGATAAAATTTGGTCATGAGGATAATAAGAGTCCTAGTTGGGATGTAAGTATCGAGTCTGGTTCAGACTATATGTCTCCGCTTAAAATCTGTACTGATATGGCATATGTTATTTATATAACCGATGGTGCGCCAAATTATGATAATGCTGCAAACGCTTCAATAGTGAGTATTACTGCTAAGGCTAATAAACTGGGGAATTATACTGCTGTATCAGCTAAAAACGCTGGTGGTCAGTACGAAAGTAATTATCTTCCTGCGTTAGCTAGTTATATGTATCAAAATGATTTGGTTAATAAAAATGATGATAATGGTGATAATCCACTACAAAATGTGAGAACTTTTACAATTGGTTTTAGCTCAGGTGCCGATGATGCTGCACCTTTATTGATTGAGACGGCTAAGCGTGGTGGGGGGAAATATTTTGCGGCGCAAGATAGCTTACAGTTAACGAATGCATTATCGGATGCATTGAGCTCAATTTTAGAGATTGATTCAAGTTTTACCTCACCCAGTATCGCGAGTAATAACTTCGATCGTACTCAAACTTTTGATTCTGCATATTATGCGATGTTTTTGCCAGGTAAAGGTCCTCGCTGGACTGGTAATCTTAAAAAGTTAAAAGTGAATTCTAGCGGCACATTGATCGATGCTAAAGGAAGTATCGCCATTGGTGACAATGGTAATATTAAGAAAGAAGCATGTACGTTTTGGACTAATTGCAGTGGCGGTACCGATGGTAATCAAGTTGAAATCGGTGGCGTGATACAAATGCTGGAAGGGCTTACTAAAAGAAAGGTACTGAGTAATACCGCCAGTGGTAATGGACTCGAAGAGCTTACTATTGCTAATGCCGCCAATGGTAGCAATGATGATTTAGCTGACTATATGAGTGTTGATGAAACTGAACTTGATTCTACATTTAAATGGATATTGGGAACGGATGTTGACGATGAGGATGGGGATAACAGCACCACAGATAAACGTAAAGATATTATGGGAGATCCATTACATTCTAAACCACTAGCCATTAATTTTGGAACAAGTGCAGCCCCAGATATTAGAGTTCTCTTAGGAACTAACCACGGGTTCTTGCATATGTTTAAAGACTCAGGAGTGAGTGTTGATGAAACATGGGCATTTATGCCCTATGAACTACTACCAAACGTACCAATATTACGTGAAAACTTACCTGGCGGTCATTACGTATATGGTATGGATGCATCTCCTGTCGCTTACGTAAAAAGCGGTGCTAATGGCAATAAACCAATTGATGTCTGGGTTTTTGCTGGTATGAGGCGAGGGGGATCTTCGTATTATGCCCTGAATATCACGTCACCTGATGCTCCCAGTTTAATGTGGACTATAAATCCTGAAACACCTGGGTTTTCTGAATTAGGACAAACTTGGGCCGAACCAATTATTACCTTAATTCCTGGGCATAGCACACCCGTACTTATTTTTGGTGGTGGATACGATGTTAGCTACGACTCAACCCCGTCAGGTACTCCTTCAGGAAGAAATGTTTATATTGTTGATGCAAAGTTAGGGACTTTATTGCATACATTTGGCCCTTCGTCAGGAACTGATGCTACCGTATTACCTGGAATTATTGATAGCATACCTAATGCGGTTGCGGTATTGGATAGTAATAATGATGGTGTTACTGACCGAATTTATGCGACAGATACTGGCGGTAATGTTTGGCGTATGGATTTACCTAGTAAGGATGATAAGACTTGGACCGCCTACAAGTTTGCTTCATTAGGTGGAGACTTAACCGCAGATAGGCGTTTTTTTGCCGAACCAGTGGTAGCTCAAACTACATTTAATAATGTAACAGAGGTGTCTGTCGTAGATCCTGTTAGTGGTTCTAAGGCTGTGACGAAGAATTATCAAAATGTGCCTTACGACGCTATTGCTATAGGTAGTGGAAATAGGCCCACCCCTTTATCTAAATCGACTGAAGATATGTACTATATTCTTCAGGATCGCAATGTTATCACTAAAAGTTATGGTGGTAGCGGTAATCCAGCTGCACCTGCTGCGATTACGTTAAATAATTTATATAATGTAACTTCAGCACCTCCGAAAACGGAGGCTGAAAATATAGAGTTTGGTAAGAAGCTTGGGTGGTATTATGATTATCCTACCGCGGGAGAAAAAAGTCTAACGGCCAGTTTAATTGTTGACGGGAAGGTTTATTTTACGTCATTTGTCCCTCCATCTCAGTCAGTATCAGACACAGTATGCACTGTTTCTGGTTTGGGGCGACTTTACGTTTTTGATTTGCATAAAGGCACTCGTACACTCACCAGTGTGTATTATGAGTTAGGCGAACGGGTTCCGGATACACCGCAAATAGTCATTCCAACTCCTGAATCAGGAAAAGATCCATATATTTATATCATTGGTGTAGGAAAAGGTGAGAAGCGAGATGATGGTGAATATAGCGGAACAATAAATGTAGGCTCAGGATTGGGGGTCAACAAAATTTATTACCATATAGATGATAATTAATGTAGATGAGAGTATGAAAGCAAATAAAGGTTTTACGTTGATAGAGGTAATGATTACGGTTGTTATAGTCGGTATTCTTGCTTCTATTGCCTATCCTTCTTATACGCAGTATGTCATTAAAAGTGCACGTTCTGAAGGCGTAGCTGCTGTGATGCGAGTTGCTAATTTGCAAGAGCAGTATTATTTAGATAATCGCACTTATACAACCGATATGACTAAATTAGGGCTAGATAAAAGTCCGTTTATTACCGAGCATGGACATTACAGTGTAACGTCAGAAGGTACAACAACGACAAACGTGACTGCAACGGCAATAGGTATACAAGCATCTCGAGATGCCACAGCTTGTCCAACTATTACATTGACTAGTGATGGAGTTAAAGGGCCATTAGAGGAGTGTTGGAAATGAATAAGTTAATATATGGTATTTTTGCAGCATTAATCGGGTTTAATTGTAGTGCAGCTGAAAGTGCTCAAGATTATAAGTGCTATATTAAATCCTCATATGGCAATGAGTATATCGTATTTTTTAAATGGAAAGATAAAAATGTACGTCGACATATTGCAGCATTACCAGCAACACAATTAACAGATCGAATGAATAAAAAGTATTTTGTTAAATCTGTTGATGAATGTATCACTATGGATGAGGAATTTGTTTCAACTACAGCAAGAAAACTAGATCTGCAAACACTGAGATAGTATTTAAAAGATAAATAATATTTATGTGCACCCCATATTTTTTGCACCAAACTTAATGAGCCCAGATGGTGATATGTTAATGCTACGAGAACCAGATGCTTTTCCTGCTGGGCAGTAAATAAAAGCCCCTCCGGAGGAAAAACCATCGGGTGAAAACGTTATATGTTCGCCATTTTTATTGTTAGCTACAATTTTTGCAGGTCCTTTAACGTTATCATTAGTATTAAAGCTATCTATAGAGCGTAAATTGTTAGTAGCGCCAATATAAACTCTAATGCCATTATTCCAGTTTGTTCCACATGAAGAAACGCTAGCAAATGGACAGACATTAACTGTAGCACCATAGTTTATCGCTTGGTTTCGAGCAAAAGCCATAATGTCATGTATTTTTTCAATGTTACTATTTGCTCTAAAGCCTTCATACATAGATATGAGTGACGGAACCCCGATAGTTAATAATATGGCAGCAATTGCAATCGTGACCATTAACTCTACTAAGGTAAAGGCTTTTTTTTTATCGCGCATAATTTTTAATCCTTACTTATATTCTGTAAAGTATAAGCGAGAATCGTCTCTGTTTCAGCATAAATGAACCGAATATAAAACCTAAATATAATATGTAGCTTGCTAATGAGCTGCTCATTGTTTCTAGTTACAATTTATGTTGTTTTCTGTAGAAAAACGTATCCGTCCAGCTTGATTAATAATAATGGCCCTAGAGTAAGGGCTTGTTGCGGATAATGGACAATATTTTAGAGTCCCGTTTGTACCTGACACCAATCCATCTGGTTGAAAACGTATCGCTATACGGTTGTATTTAACGATGTCTTTTGAGTGAAAGGCATTTGTTGTGTACAGTTTTTTATCATTACTATCGAGTTGATTATCATTGTTAGTATCAATGAAGACAGTTAATCCTACCTGCCAGTTTGAGTCGCATTTTTCATTGATAACAGCACAAGCAGTAACCTTTTTATTGTAAGAAATAGCTTGATTACGTGCTAGAAGTAGTGTTTGTTGGATAATACGTATACTGCTATCAGCTCTATAGTTTGTATAGAAATCAGTTAATGAAGGCACTCCAATCGCCAGTAAAATTGCTGATACAGATAGTGTAATGATAAGTTCAATGAGGCTAAAACCTTGCTTGTGAGTTTTCATACACTTCCTTGTTATTCATACGCTGGCATCCTGCGAGCGAGTTAATGATAGATCAAGAATGTAAGTATAAAATCACATACTAAAAGTAAGGCACTTTTTTTAGATTGTTATGGACTAACAGCAATATTGTAGAAACTGTGTTTTATGCGCTAAGCATCACATTCGCTTCAACATTATCCTCACCCCGTGTAAGCTAGCGTTATTCTGTTTATTTATATTAATGCAAGATATGAGAGATTCTGATGAAAAAAGTTGAAGCTATTATTAAACCATTTAAATTAGATGATGTGCGCGAATCACTTGCAGAAATAGGCATAACTGGCATGACGGTGCTCGAAGTTAAAGGCTTTGGTCGTCAGAAAGGGCACACTGAACTCTATCGCGGCGCTGAATATATGGTGGATTTTCTACCTAAAGTGAAAATTGAATTAGTGATTCAAGATGATCTACTTGAGCAAGCAATTGATGTGATAGTTGAAACTGCCCGTACCGGGAAAATTGGTGACGGTAAAATTTTTGTAACTGATGTTGAGCGTGTTATCCGTATAAGAACCGGTGAAGAGAACGAAGACGCAGTATAATCTGCTTTGATACTAAAGGGCCTATGGGCCCTTTTTTACTTTTATCGCGATGGGGGAATCCAGTTTAAGGGTTAAGTTTCTGAACGATCTTTAATGGAAACTCCCCTGTTTTACGTGACTAATGTAGTTATCTCTTATCTGTTACATGATATAACTTAGCTATTAAAATATGCTCTACGAGGTTGTGATTTTGTCTACCAAAAGAATCGTGATTGTGGGTGGAGGGGCCGCTGGCCTAGCACTTGCTTCTAAGTTGGGCCGAAAATGGGGTGGCAGTGATGTCGTCGATGTGTGCTTGATTGACAAAAGTCCCATTCATATATGGAAGCCTAAATTACATGAGGTTGCTGTTGGGGTAATAGATCAATCAATTGAAGGCTTACTTTATCGCGATCATGGACTTAAAAATGGCTATCGTTATATTCGCGGTGAGATAGAGCAGTGTGACCCCGACACTAAATCGATTCAGTTAGCGACTGTCTATAATGATGACGGTGAATTACTTTTAGCCCCGCGCCAAATTGATTATGACATTTTAGTGTTGGCATTAGGCGGTGTATCTAATAGTTTTAATACCTTAGGTGCTGATGAACACTGTATATTTTTAGATAATCTTGAAAATGCCAATCTATTTCATCATAAGTTACTTGATGCTTTACTCCAATTAAATGAAACACAGGAAAGAGTCAGCATAGGTATTGTGGGGGCTGGCGCTACTGGTGTCGAATTAGCGGCCGAACTTCATCATGTCATTGAGTCTGTTAAAGAATATGGTTACCTCAATATAGCCAAACACCATCTCGAGGTGCATCTAATTGAAGCGTCATCGAAAATTTTACCTCAATTACCTGAACGTGTTAGTGCTAGGGCTCAGGCTGTTTTGGATAAGATAGGGATCCGTTTGCATATTGGGGTGCAAGTTAAAGAAGTAACGCATGACGGCTTTATTACGCAAGATGGTGATGTGATTAGAGCTGGCTTGAAAGTGTGGGCCGCTGGGGTGAAAGGACCTAAAGCGTTTGAGAACTTTACTAAACTTCCTATAACTTCACGTAATCAAATTGAAGTTGATACTTGTATGCGCGTTAAAGGGCATCAAGATATTTATGCTCTTGGTGATTGCGCACTATTAATGCAAGACTCTGGTCGACCTGTGCCACCTAGGGCTCAGGCTGCAGCGCAGATGGCCGATACTTTATTTGGTAATATAGTTAATCGTTTACAAGACAAACCTGAAAAAGCTTTTGTATATAAAGATTATGGTTCACTCGTCTCTTTAAGTCGTTTTTCGGCAGTGGGTAATTTGATGGGGAATCTGCGTTCAGGTGATTTTTTTGTTGAAGGTCATATTGCCAGATTAATGTATATCTCTTTATATCAAAGGCACTTAGCAAGTCTTTACGGTTGGTTTTCTGCTGTCGTTTACCGCATCGCGCAGAAGCTATTAAAGTGGCAACGACCAAAGCTTAAGTTACATTAGTTGTCTGATAAATTTGAACAAACAAAAATAGAGAGCTAATGCTCTCTATTTTTTTTAGGTATTGTCGATGAATCTCGAATAATCAGTTCTGGCGTAAAGGTTTTAGAATTAGTTGTACTTTGCTCGCGACGTTTTGCGATTAATAATTCAGTGGCAACCTGCGCTATTTCTGCATTCGGTTGGTGAACAGTGGTTAACTTTGGCCAAGTTTGACGTGAGAATGGGCTATCTTCAAAGCCTACAATTGATAAGTCTGTCGGTATATCTAAACCTGCTAAACGAGCCGCAAAAAGTGCACCAGCGGCAATTTCATCATTACAGGCAACGATTGCAGTTGGGCGATGCAATTGTTTAATTAATTGATTTGCACCATCAACACCAGACTCAAATGAATACTTTCCCTCAATAATGTAGTTTTTATCCAGCTTTAGGCCATTATTTTTTAATGCTTGTTTGAAACCGAGTAATCGCTCTTTGGTTGATTCATGGTGTAAATCGCCACTTAAAAATGCAATATTTTTGTGTCCCAAATCAATCAAATGCTGAGTTATTTCAATAGCCCCAAATTTGTCATTAACTAAAATAGTCAGTCCGTTTTGGTCATTATTTTTTTCGCCAGCAATAATTCGGACATAATGAGCATCGATTTCTGTCAGTGCTTTAAGTACTCTGGGATCTTCTGAAAGAGGTGGGGTTAGTACTAATCCCGCGAGTCTAGAATATTTGACTAGTGCCGTAAGCTCATCACAAATAGTCGCTGATTTTGCATTACAAGGATGGATAACCAGTTCATAGCCTTTGTTTTTACACGCTTCTAAGATCCCATTTTGCATGTCAATAATGTAGTAGGCATTCGGATTATCATA
The DNA here is from genome assembly GCF_050848685.1 of Shewanella sp. MF08487. Lineage (NCBI taxonomy): Bacteria > Pseudomonadati > Pseudomonadota > Gammaproteobacteria > Alteromonadales > Shewanellaceae > Shewanella > Shewanella sp. MF08487. The sequence continues at coordinate 88,687 of NZ_JBOZPB010000010.1, read as the reverse complement.
AATAAAACCAATTGCATAAGACTTATTACCGGCGAGATTTCTTGCTGCCAAATTAGGCTGGTAATGGAGTGCTTTTATGGCCTCATTCACTTTATCAACGGTGGCTTGTTTGACTGACGGTTCATTATTGGTCACACGGGATACTGTTTTGATAGATACCCCCGCATGTTTAGCTACGTCGTTGATAGTGACTTTCATTGATGCAAAACTCTTTGTCTAAGGTCGTGGAAGAGGTAGCAGCTTAATGATTGGGAATCCTTTACCTATCATTGATAAGCTGACATTTATTATCTGTATTCTTATTTATGCCTTTATAGTGCGAGCTTTTAGAGTGCTTAGCAATCTTGAATTGTTACAAATTGGCGATTTTTGTGAATGTTAAAATAATACTACAAGTTGTAAGTTTACACCGTTAGGTTTAACTCTATATTTTATAATGTTTTTTAATTGAAATGGTCGCGTTCATTTTAGATTTATGACATTTTTTTGCTGCGACTGTTATTTTGTTGTGGCAAGAGTGTTGATTATTGTGTAATGTTCGCTTTAGACATGACAGCGTTGTCATTCCTTTGGGAATGGTTATGAATACTAAAACGATAATAAGTTATGGAAGGGAAACAAGATGCGACCATCAACCTTTAAGAAAAGTGTATTAGCTACAAACATTGCTATCCTACTTGGCAGTGCAGTATCCATCAGCGCTGTCGCTGCAGACGCCGCGGCAACCACCGCTGCACCTGAAAATATAGAGAAAATTGAAGTGCGTGGTATGCGAGCTTCAATGAAAGCATCAGTTAATGACAAGCGCTTTTCTGATGCTGTCGTTGATGCTGTAACGGCTGAAGATATCGGTAAGTTTCCTGATGGAGACGTTGGTGAGTCGCTAGGTCGTATTCCTGGTGTCGCAGTAAATCGCCAGTTTGGTCAAGGTCAGCAAGTATCCATTCGTGGTGCTTCTAGCCAGTTAACCAGTACGTTACTAAATGGCCACTCAGTGGCTTCTACGGGATGGTTTGATCAACAAGCCATTGATCGTAGCTTTAACTACAGCTTGCTACCACCAGAAATGGTCGGTGGTATTCAAGTTTATAAATCATCTCAAGCTGATATTGCTGAAGGCGGTATTGGCGGTACGGTTATCGTTAAAACTCGTAAACCGCTAGATTTAGACGCGAACTCTATGTTCTTAAGCGCTAAAGGCGACTATGGCACGGTCTCTGAGGAAATTGACCCACAAACTTCAGGTTTATACAGCTGGAAAACGGAAGACGAAAAATTTGGTTTTCTCGTGGCGGGTTCGTTAGATAAAACTGAATACCAACGTAATGGTATTGAGTCTTTGCTCGGTTGGGGAGAGATTGTTCCTACCACATTCCAGCAAGACCGTGAGCGCACTGCCATTAATGCGGCATTCCAGTATAGACCGACTGATAGTCTTGAGTTTGGTCTGAATGTCATGAGCCTTCAGCTTGATGCTAACAATGCTAACACCTCTATTTTCTTGTTCCCTACTCAGCAAGGTGAAAATACCTGTCTTAAGAAAAATGCGGCAGGTGTTTGTACGTTAGTAGAACATACTGGTAAAGATGGATTTGCTTGGGCTCAAACATGGGCTCGTAAAGCGAGCATGTCTTCTGACACCATTGATCTGGACTTTGCCTATCAGGCTGAGGCTTATAAGTTAGAAGGTCGTATCGGTAAAACTAAAGCCGAAGGCGGAACCGACCTGACATCTAATTATGGCCAGTCTATTGGTAAGCCAGGGGATTTTGCGGGTATTTATGACGCTACTGGTGACGTGATTGATATCAATATTGCCAACAACTCATTTGATGCTAGTGATTTTAATGGCCAATTAGAAACTGCAGGTTGGGCGCTAAAGAAGCAACCGAACACAGATGAAGAATCATTTGCAACATTCGATCTTACTATCCCGGTAGAGTTTGGGGTGATTACCTCGATTAAATCAGGTATTAGCTATGCAGATCATGATGTTACTCAAACAACTGAGGCCGCCCAATCATCTGGCATAGTGGCTAAGGATGCGTCAGCCTATTATTCTGGCACCATGTCATCAGGTGCAGGTTTTACGTTGCCTAAACCTATTTTTGATAACATGATCAATGATGCTTACGCTGCTATTGATGGCTTCACTCTCGATAAGTCTGGATATGGCACACTTCAAGAGAAAAACTTGGCACTGTATACCATGGCAACATTCGCCGGTGAGGGAGTCCGTGGTAACTTCGGTTTAAGATATATTTCTACTGATGTTGAGTCAGACTATTATGCATTTAGCCCAACAGGGACTTATGCAGACGGTTTAAGTACTGACAAAGCAAGTTATAACGGTGTGTTGCCTAGTGTGAATATTGCATTTGATCTTGCCAGTGATTTAATTTTAAGAACCTCGGCATCTCAAGTTATTTCACGTCCAAACTATGCTGATTTATTCGCAACGTCTAAATTACCTGGTTTAAATGACGGTACTCCTGGTAACGAAAAGAAAGTAACCGGTAGTGTCAATTTACAACCGTTTAAAGCTTCGCAAGCTGATGTGAGCTTAGAATGGTATTTTAGTGGTGAGGGTTTGTTTGCTGCCACTTACTTTATTAAAGATGTCAGTTCATTTATCTCTACTAGAGAAAATCTGAATCAACAAATTGGTATTGAAGATCCTAGCCTAGTGATTGCTGGCGGCAGTTCGTGTGGCGTAGGTGTCTATGATTGTTGGACTGTCAGTGAAAACTACAATGCTAACGGTGGTTCAATTGATGGTATCGAACTGCAATTGCAAGATTCATTCGATAATGGTTTAGGTTATTCTGTTAACTACACATTTGCAGATGCAACTTCACCTGCTGAAAACTATGCTGACCGTGTGGGTGTATTCTCTGACTCATCTAAGCATACAGTTAACTTAGTTAGTTACTATGAAATGGATGATTTCTCTGCTCGTGTCGCTTATAACTGGCGTTCAGAATATATGATGCGCGAATTACCAGGTTTCTATGGTAACCGCGAACATCAAGCCTATGGCACCTTGGATTTGAGTGCTAATTATAGCGTGACGGATTATTTATCGCTTACGTTTGAAGTTGTTAACTTACTTGAAGAGGACAGTGTGCAAAAAGGTGTATCACCAGTGGATGCTGAGGGCGTTATCAGTGAGTTTAAAGATAATTACCCAGTATGGAGCTTCGACGGTGAAGCTCGTTATAAGCTTGGTGTTGCATTACGTTTCTAATTTAAGTTATTAGATTAAAAAGCCTAGCCTAAGACTGCTAGGCTTTTTTATTAGATTTTAAACAGTATGCGCTGTAAAAAACTTCACTTTCACGCTAGCCATAATACCTTTATTGCCAAATAATCCCCCTCATGCAATCTAGTTCTTTTGCTGTTACTGTTACTGGGAGCCACATTAACCGCTCAATACAGTACAATGATTTAATTTTAATCAAGGTGTTGGCGATAACCTTAAAACATCGTCATTATTTTTTGGCTGTAGAAGTCATATCCCTTACATTTATCTCATTGATAAATATTGACTAATTAAGTAATCGATTTAATTGTAAAAAATATGTAGCAATAAGGTTTGTTTTTGTGTAACTTGTCAATGACAGCGTTGTCATTGGCTTGTATGGTAACCTTGTTTGTAAGGTCTACGTGACGAGGATGAGGTCTCCTTATCATGTTTTGATAAAACTATTACAGCTTGATGGTAATAGGTTTGTCTTTTATATTTTTGATAGTCTCTCCCCCAGAAACTAGCGTTGGCTGGATACTGAAAACAGTGCCCAGCCATTTTTTTAAGTGATTTTATTCCATTGCTGTTATCAGCATTAGAATGTTAGCGGCATCGATAAATAATATTTTAGGGTACAAACTAGATAATAAAAAAGAGATTGTAATTAATGGTGATATTTTTAAAGGTTGTGCTAAGCATCATTACGAAAATAATTACGGGTGTTTCGCTATTATTAATCACGTCAGCAACAATGTTAACTAGTGCATCTTTGACTGCGTCTAGCTATTTTACTGTCATTGTCGAACTCATAACAAATTGGGTTGTTTCTTGTTTAATTCAATTTAGTTTATCTGAAGATACCGTTCATATTTCTACAGTAACTATTTCTCCTGCGGCGCGGGAGCAAACCTGCGTTAGAACAGTATTTTTTCGTCGGTTAAACCATCTTGCCAATGTCGTATGTTTACAGTTATTCGATAGCGAGCATTTAGCGTATTCGAGCGACTATCCACCCAAAGGAAAAGCTGCTGGCATTAGTTATTTCCTTCAAGTTGTTGCTATTTCTGGAGCCAGATAAGGATCATCATGAATAAAAGATTTGCTGCGACTAGCATTCTGGTCGCACTCGGATTGACAGCCTGCTCAGATGTTCAGGTAGAAAATCAACCACGTAATCAAGTGCAAGAGTATCAAGCACAAAAGTCATCTGCCGCTGAAGCTAGCGCCGTTGCAGGGGCATTAACCCAAACTCAATTACAGCAATTGGGTGACACCTTATCCGTCAATTACCGTGTTGTGACTAACATTCCAGATGAGCAATGTAACAAAGCACTGGCCGATGGCCGCTGTTTTGTGGCTGAAATCGATTTTGTTCCAGGAGTCAATCTTGCGAGCCACGACTGGGCGATTTACTTCAGCCAGATGCGTCCGGTGCAATCAATTGAAGGTAATGAATTTACGATCACTCACATAAAGGGTGATCTTTATCGTATTTCACCAACGGCTGCCTTTACGGGCTTTAATCAAGGTGTGAAAAAAACACTCAGATTCCGCAGTGAGTTATGGCAATTGGCCGAAACGGATGCAATGCCCAATTACTACTTGGCCGCCGAACATTTAGCCCCCGTGCTAATCGCGAGTACTCAGGTGAGTCAGGATGCTGAAACTAAATTAGAATTACGCCCCTATGTCGAAAGCTATACCGACATGGTGAAGCAGTATCGTCGTACTGAAACCGATAAGTTAGTGCCTGCGGATGCTGCGCAGCTGTTTATCACGAACCAAAGCGTAAGCGAAAATGCTGCCTTAGCAGTCAATACGATTATTCCTACACCACAAAAAGTACAGCTTCATTCAAGCGATAAATCAGTGTCACTGGCATCTGGTATTAAACTTGAATATCAACAGGATAATGTCGAGCAACCTGCTCAAGTGGTTGCGGCGTTGGCGCGTTTAGCCCGCCTTGGTGTGGCTGAATCAACCCGTGGGTTAGCGGTGACATTGGTAAGCCAAGATGGCGCTGAAGGCAGTTATCGCTTGGACATTCAGCAAAGTGGTATTGTGATTGCAGCAAGCGATGCGGCGGGATACTCCTATGCGTTATCGTCATTAGCGAGTTTATTGGACGTACAAAACCTTAATGTTAATGCCATGACGATTGAAGATAGTCCGCGTTATCCGTTTCGTGGTATGCACATAGATGTGGCGCGCAACTTCCATGGTAAACAGCTGATTCTAGATTTACTCGACCAAATGGCGGCTTATAAACTCAATAAGCTGCATTTGCATATGGCTGATGATGAAGGTTGGCGACTAGAAATCGACGGGTTACCTGAGCTGACCGACATCGGTAGTAAACGTTGTCATGATCTTGCTGAAAATACCTGTCTGTTACCGCAACTGGGCAGTGGTCCTTTTGCGGAGTCGAGCGTTAATGGTTTCTACACTAAACAAGACTATATCGACATAGTGAAATATGCTGAGGCGCGTCAAATTCAAGTGATCCCATCGATGGATATGCCGGGTCATAGCCGCGCCGCGATTAAAGCGATGGATGCGCGTTTTCGTCGATTACAGGCTGAAGACGTAGAGCTTAAAAACACGGGCAAAGTGCAGGTTGTCCCTGTGCAGGAAATGGCAAATCAAGTTAGCACAGCGGTAAAAGCGTTAGATGCGGGCGCTCGTCAATTGCAAGCTGAAGGGAAAACCACTGCAGCTGAGCAATATTTGTTATCCGATGCAAACGACAAAACGGTTTATTCTTCAGTGCAATATTACGACGACAATACGCTTAACGTGTGTATGGAGTCGACTTATCAGTTTGTCGATAAAGTGATTGATGAAATTGCCAAGTTACACCAAGCCGCGGGTCAACCATTGACGCGTTACCACATTGGTGCCGATGAAACGGCGGGAGCTTGGAAACAATCTCCCCAGTGTTTAGCATTTGTCGCCAATAACAATAAAGGCGTTAAGTCGATAGATGACTTAGGCGCTTATTTTATTGAACGAATTTCGACTATGTTAGCGGCAAAAGGCATTGAAGCTGCGGGGTGGAGCGATGGCATGAGCCATGTTCGCCCTGAGAATATGCCCGCTAAGGTGCAGTCTAATATTTGGGATGTGATTGCCCATAAAGGTCATGAGCGCGCCAATCAGCAGGCGAATCTTGGTTGGGAAACGGTGCTCTCTAATCCTGAGGTGCTGTACTTTGACTTTCCCTATGAGGCCGATCCTAAGGAGCATGGCTATTACTGGGCGAGCCGCGCAACCAATAGTCATAAAGTCTTTAGCTTTATGCCAGATAACTTGGCCGCTAACGCCGAGCAATGGACCAATATTGAAAATCAGCCATTCGAAGCGGATGACAGAATAAAACTTGATGAGGCGGGTAAAAAAGTCGCGGGTCCAAGGGAAGAAGGCAAAGTCTTTAGTGGCCTTCAAGGACAACTCTGGAGTGAGACAATTCGCAGTGACGAGACTGCCGAGTACATGATATTTCCACGTTTGTTGATGCTGGCCGAGCGTGCTTGGCATCAAGCCGCGTGGGAAGTGCCTTATCAGTATCAAGGCGCAGTGTATAACCAAAGCTCGGGGGCTTTTACCTTAGCCATGCGTGATGCACAGGCAAAGGAGTGGCAACAACTGGCGAATACCTTGGGCCACAAAGAGTTTATCAAGCTAGATAAAGCGGGGATTGATTATCGCGTACCGACGGTCGGCGCCGAGATCCGTGACGGTAAACTGTTTGCCAATATCGCCTATCCCGGCCTTAAACTCGAATACCGAAGCCTCAATGGCCAATGGCAAGCTTATCAAGCGGGATTGGCGGTCACTGCACCGATTGAGATCCGCGCCATTGCGGCCGATGGGATTCGTAAAGGCCGAAGTTTAATCGTTAACTAAAGTGATGTTTATATCAAGCTGTATTTTAAAGATAAAATACAGCTTTTTTTATTTCTACCTTATTAATTTCCTCAATTTTACTTTTGAACGTAAATCATTTAAAAAGTAAATGACAACGCTGTCATTATTGCTGTAACATTGAGTTAACTAAAGTTAAGCGCTGTATTAACGGCAAATAATAAGCAACGGTAGCGCTGCATTGATAGGTGAAGAGGGGTGTCATGGGGTTAGTCCAGACAAAAGATCAACCACTGTTTATAGGTGTAGATGGAGGTGGTAGTAAATGCCGAGCCACTATTTACTGCGCAGACGGTACCGTTTTAGGGACAGGTGTGGCTGGACGCGCAAATCCACTGCATGGTCTCACACAAACATTTGAATCCATTGAAGCATCGACTCGCCTGGCGTTGCTGGATGCGGGCATGAACGAGAGCGATAGTCACTTGCTGGTGGCGGGTCTTGGTCTTGCTGGCGTAAATGTCCCTCGGTTATATCAAGACGTGATTAACTGGCAGCATCCTTTTGCAGCCATGTATGTCACCACAGATCTGCATACCGCTTGTATTGGTGCACACCGCGGTGCCGATGGCGCTGTTATCATCACGGGCACAGGTTCTTGCGGTTATGCCCATGTTGGTGATACCAGCTTGAGTATTGGCGGCTATGGTTTTGCATTAGGTGATAAGGGCAGCGGTGCTTGGCTGGGCTTGAAAGCCGCAGAGCATGTGCTGTTAGCGCTCGATGGTTTTGCCGCGCCGACGCGATTAACTGACATGCTGCTGAGCTACTTTAACGTTTCCGATGCGCTCGGCATTGTCGAAAATCTAGCGGGTAAATCATCAAGTTGTTATGCCGCATTAGCCAGAAGCGTACTCGATTGCGCCAATGAAGGTGACGCAGTCGCGACTGCCATAGTGCAAGAAGGCGCAGATTATATTAGCGACATGGCGCGTAAGCTATTTAGCCTAAATCCGGTGCGTTTTTCGATGATCGGTGGCCTTGCTGAGCCTTTACAAGCCTGGCTCGGTGCCGATGTAGTCGCCCAAATTTCAGAAACCTTAGCCCCACCCGAACTCGGTGCTATGTATTTCGCCCAGCAAGAATTTAATAAGTCGTTGTCAGTGCAAATAGGCACTGAAGCCAAATCCTGTATTTGAACGTAAAGGTAACAGACATGACAAACACTATTATGGAGCAAGAAGCTCGCACCGCACCGCAAAAAATCGCTGGTCAGTTAGACGCTAACGCTGAAATCATGCAGCAGTTAGGTGAAAAGCTGCGCGCCTTCGATCCCCGTTTTGTAATGATCGTTGGTCGTGGTTCATCGGATCATGCGGGTGTTTTTGCTAAGTACTTATTTGAAATCGAAGCGGGCGTACCGACGTTTGCCGCCGCCCCTTCAGTGGCGAGTGTGTATGGTAAGACCTTGAAACTCGAAGGAGCGCTAGTGATTGTGATTTCACAATCTGGCCGTAGCCCTGACATTTTGGCGCAGGCGCGCATGGCAAAAAATGCTGGCGCTTTCTGTGTTGCTTTAGTGAATGATGAAACCGCACCGATTAAAGATATCGTCGATGTCGTTGTACCTTTACGTGCTGGCGAAGAGAAAGCGGTTGCTGCGACTAAGAGTTACCTCGCAACGTTGTCAGCGATTTTACAACTTGCCGCCGCTTGGACTCAAAGCGAATCGCTTGCTAGCGCCGTCGCTTCTTTACCCCAAGCGCTGCAAACGGCGGTGGACGCTGAGCCACAACTCACGCCAGAATCCGTTGCCGATGTGAAGAACTTAATCGTACTCGGCCGTGGTTTAGGTTATGCGGTATCTAAGGAGATCGCGCTTAAGTTAAAAGAAGTGTGTTCAATCCATGCTGAAGCGTTCAGCAGCGCCGAGTTCCTCCACGGTCCTGTGACCTTAGTTGAGAAAAAACTCACTATTGTTGATGTGTGCATTGGCGATGAATCCTACGCTAGCCATATCGAACAAATTGAAAACGTGAGCCAACGCGGCGCCGATTTAGTGCATCTGAATCAAACTTCGACCGACATTCACCCTCGTGTGGCGCCGTTAGCCTTGTTACAACGTTTTTATATTGACGTGGCAGCGGTTGCGATTGCCCGCGGTATCGATCCTGATCAACCAGCTGGCCTTAAAAAAGTAACCCAAACGCTTTAAGCGGCAAAGTTTAAGAGGTCTAGGTAGGCTGCACGATTAAACATCTGCAGCTAAGCCCACGCGGTTAACCTAATTTAAGCCTTAAGCTAACCGCGTTATTTATTGAAAGAGGTTTGCGATGAAAATCACCTTGATCGCTGAGCGTATTTTTGATGGTGAATATTTCCATCAAGATGTGCCTGTGACTGTTGAAGACGGGCACATTCTGGCGTTTGATACGGTTGTTGGTGCGAAGGAAATCCGCCAAGCCGGAACGCTGGTGCCTGGTTTTATTGATGTACAAGTGAACGGTGGCGGCGGGGCGTTATTCAATGCCGATCCGAGTGTTAATTGCATTGAAACTATCGGCCGTGCCCATGCGCGTTTTGGTACGACAGGTTTTTTACCTACGCTTATCACCGACGATGTCAGCGTGATGGCAAATGCGGCCGATGCAGTGGCCGAGGCTTTAGTCAAAGGTAGCGCTGGCGTTTTAGGGGTACATTTTGAAGGACCACATTTATCTGTGCCTAAAAAAGGTGTACATCCGCAGGGCTTTATTCGCGAAATCACCGATGCTGAACTCGCCGTATTTTGTCGTCAAGATTTGGGGATTAAAGTGGTCACGCTTGCGCCTGAGAATGTGTCGCCAGAGGTAATCCGCACGCTTGTCGCCTCGGGCGTGAAGGTGTGTTTGGGCCACTCTAATGCCGACTACGATACTGTGATTGCAGCATTAGCGGCAGGCGCGACGGGCTTTACTCATCTTTATAATGCTATGTCTCCTCTGGGTTCCCGTGAGCCGGGCATGGTTGGCGCGGCGATTGAGAGTGAAACCGCTTGGTGTGGTTTGATTGTCGATGGTCACCATGTGCATCCCGCGGCGGCAAAGGTCGCACTAAGGGCAAAGCCGAGGGGCAAAATGATGTTAGTCACCGATGCTATGCCGCCTGTGGGTATGGAGGATGAGACTAGCTTTGAGCTCTTTGGTACTCGAGTACTGAGAGTCGGCGACAGATTAAATGCTGTGACAGGTGAGCTGGCGGGCTGTGTGCTCGATATGGCAACTGCGGTCAATAATACGGTGAACTTGTTGGGTTTACCTTTGGCGGAAGCCTTGAGAATGGCGGCGTTATATCCTGCGCAGTTCCTCGGGATTGACCATAAGGCTGGCCGTTTAGCAGTGGGACACAGGGCTGACTTTGTCTTGCTCGATGCGCGGAACAAAGTGCAGGCAAACTACATTGCGGGACAAGCTGTTTATGCACATCCTTAAATTGCATTTACATTTGCAGTTTAGGTGATTTTTAACAACTAGCCCTTGTCGTATTTTGATGACAGGGGCTAAGTTTTTTATTGTACAGCACTCATTTTAAACAGTATTAGTTTTGCTCAACTTTTATAAAAGCTTTTAATAACAATAATAAAGGATGATGGCATGGGGAACACACAGACAAACGCAATTGTGCCAGTAAAGGTGAATAAACCTAGGTTGATGTCTCTGGATGCACTGCGCGGCTTCGATATGTTTTGGATTTTGGGCGGTGAGGCCCTGTTTGGTGGCTTGCTTATTTTAACGGGCTGGGCAGGTTGGCAATGGGGCGATGAACAGATGCACCATAGCCAATGGCACGGCTTTCGGTTTTACGATTTAATCTTTCCGCTGTTTATTTTCCTCTCTGGTGTGGCCTTAGGTTTATCTCCCAAACGTTTAGATAGATTACCGATGAAGGATCGATTACCTGTGTATCGGCATGGGATTAAACGACTCTTTTTATTGCTGCTACTGGGCATTTTATACAATCACGGTTGGGGAACAGGCGTACCTGTCGATCCTGAAAAAGTTCGCTATGCCAGTGTGTTAGGTCGAATCGCCTTTGCATGGTTCTTTGCCGCATTACTGGTGTGGCATACGAGTCTACGAACGCAAGTTATTGTCGCCTTTGGTATTTTGCTTGGTTATGGCGCAATGCAACTTTGGTTGCCATTTCCTGGTGGACAGGCGGGCATACTCTTGCCAAAGGAATCCATCAATGCCTATGTCGATTCAATGTTGTTGCTAGGCATAAGCTACAAAGGCTATACGCCAGATCCTGAAGGTGTACTGTCGACTATTCCCTCCATCGTCAATGCATTAGCGGGTGTATTTGTCGGTCGTTTTATCGTTAAATCCCATCCTAAAGGTGAATGGGCTAAAGTGGGCTTACTCGCGACAGCGGGCTGTGTGTGTTTAGCTTTAGGTTTGCTGTTGGATGTGGTTATTCCGGTTAACAAAACCCTATGGACCAGTTCATTCGTGCTAGTGACTTCAGGCTGGAGCATGATTTTACTGTCTATATTTTATGCCTTAGTTGACGTACTTAAGTGGCAAAGATGGGCATTTTTATTTGTGGTTATTGGTACTAACGCCATTATTATTTACTTAGCGTCTAGCTTAGTGGATTGGAAATATATCGCGCTGAGTGTGTTTGGTGGCTTAGTGCTGGCCTTACCTGAAAGCGCTCAAGCGTTAGCTGCGGTTATCAGCTTGCTCGTGGTGCAATGGCTGGTTTTATATTGGATGTATCGCCGCAATATTTTTGTCAGGATTTAGTCAGTTCGCTTAATAGATTGAGAACAACCGCAGGCACTGAGTGTTTGCGGTTTTTTTTTACATTATTTTCGAGGTTTGAGTTAGCACTGACTGATGCCTTAACTGTCGGCTAATTGGTGATTGTGATAGGAGTTACACTAGATATTTATTAAATGACAGCGTTGTCTTTTAGTGTTATTTGTTTTAACATCAGTGAAACAATGAAGCCTTTGAATGATAACATTCGGCATTGTCAACGAGTCGCGGTAAGGATGTTCGGGAACTTAGACATTAATTTTGATCCCGTGATCACCTCAATAATTAACTACTAATAAGAAGCAGGTTTATGGAAATGACACTCGATAAAAGCCAGCAAAAAAGCAGCGTTCTTCCCATGGCCATCGTAGCGGCGCTCTTTTTCATCCTCGGATTCGCCACATGGTTGAACGGGTCCTTAATGCCGTATTTAAAACAAATATTGCAGCTTAATCCTTTCCAAGCCTCGTTGATTTTATTTTCTTTTTATATCGCCGTAACCTTCACCGCTTTGCCCTCTGCTTGGCTTATTCGCAAGGTCGGTTATAAAAATGGCATGGCATTGGGAATGGGCGTGATGATGTTGGCGGGATTGTTATTTATCCCTGCGGCAGAAACGCAAATTTTCGGTTTATTTTTATTTGCTCAATTGGTGATGGGCACAGGCCAAACTCTATTACAAACAGCAGTTAACCCTTATGTGGTGCGTTTAGGCCCAGAAGAATCTGCCGCTGCCCGTGTGAGCGTGATGGGTATTTTAAACAAAGGCGCGGGCGTGATTGCGCCTTTAGTATTCTCGGCACTGATTCTAGACAGTTTTAAAGACCGTATTGGTACAGAGCTGACTCAAATTCAAATTGATGAAATGGCTGATGGCTTAGTATTACCGTATTTAGGTATGGCCATTTTTATCGGTATCTTGGCATTGATGGTGAAAAAATCGCCATTACCAGAGTTGTTGAATGAAGATGAAGCTGCTGGAAATACGGATAAAGGGCAACTTAAAGCGGCATTATCTCACCCTAACTTAGCCTTTGGCGTGTTAGCGCTGTTTGTTTATGTTGCTGTAGAGGTTATTGCTGGCGATACCATTGGTACATTTGCTTTGTCTTTAGGCATAGAGTCATACGGTGTTATGACTTCCTATACTATGGTGTGTATGGTGCTGGGTTATTCTTTAGGTATCCTGTTAATTCCGCGTTTTATTTCACAACCTAAGGCCTTGATGGTTTCGGCCATTCTTGGTTTGTTACTGACATGCGGTATTTTGTTTGGCGACAATAATTCTTACGCTATTGCTAATGTTTTGTTAGTGCCTTTTGGCGGTGTGGCGCTGCCCGATACCTTGTTGATGATAGCTTTTCTTGGTTTAGCCAACGCAATAGTCTGGCCTGCTGTGTGGCCGCTAGCCTTGTCAGGCATGGGCAAATTAACCAGTACCGGTTCAGCACTACTCATCATGGGGATTGCAGGTGGCGCCTTTGGTCCTGTGTCTTGGGGCTTAATGAGTTCAGCGACAGACATGGGCATGCAAGGCGGTTATATGGTGTTGTTACCCTGTTATTTGTTCATTCTATTCTACGCGGTAAAAGGGCATAAAATGCGTCGCTGGTAAACCGAATTGTAAAAAATAAGCCCTCGATGATGAGGGCTTTTTATTGAGTTATCAAGATTATGCTTTAAAGCTCAAGATGGTTAGAACGCGTAACTTACGCTCGCAAGTACGGTATCTGAGTTTTTGAATGCGCCATCAGAGACCTTTTGGTCGCCGCTGAGATCGGTACCTAACCAAGCTAAAGAAAGTCCAAAGCCTGCTAGTTCAGTCGATACACCAACAGAATAGTCTGAGTAACTATCAAAGCCTTCACCGTCATCTAACGCGTCACCAGCATTGTAGCCGTAGTGCAAATCGAGGCTCCAGTTCTCAACAAACCCATAAGAGTAGTTAAGCTCAGTGTAGTGATAGTCTAAATCAGTGCCGCTGTAGTCATCGGTGAACCAATAGGCGACACGAAAGTCTTTATAATCCATGCCTGCGGTGATTTCAAAGTAGCCTATGTCACTCTCACCGGAGTAGTTATAACGGTTAATAGTGACATCGTAGGTTAGCTCTTCGTTGATCTCGCCGCCATAAGCAACATAGAAATCATATTCGATTGCAGGGCCATTATAGCCGGGTTCATCAAAATCGACGTTACTTGCCCAAGCGCCGACAGAGAAACCCGAGTCGAAGCTCCAATCGATACCCCCTTGCAGTGCTGGGTCGCCTGCAGTCTGTGATATTCCACGAAAACGATAGTCGTTAGTCACACTGATTTCCCCAGTCACTTCAGCGGCCGCAATACCGGAGAATAGGGTGGTGGTTAGCGCGAGTCCAACAAGCTGTACCAGCCGTTTTTTATTCAGATTATTATGCACGGTATTTCTCCCATTTTCTTTATTGACTCGGACGTGTTACTGGCAGCCAAGGTGATTTAATGGCATCAGTACATCCGTTAGTTTGCCAATCAACAGCCTAGGAAAACCCATTACTGTGAACTACTGGCGAGTATTGCTAAGATAACTTAGCCGTTCTACTGAGGCTGATACAGCCTGGTGGATCTCACTTTTGCTCAAAAATAATATAAATCTTACGACACGGTTCGACGACTTCCCAAGTCCCTTGAAACCCTGCCGGTATAATAAACCTATCACCCACAGTGAACGTCTGTGATTGACCCTGAAGATCAGTAATAACACTTATTCCTTCGAGGATTTCGCAGTACTCGTATTCAGTATAGTTTATTTTCCAAGCACCTGATTCGCTTTGCCAAATTCCACTGTGAAATTGATCGCAAGGGCTAGAATAATGATTCTCTAACCCTTGGGTTGGGTTACCTGCTAACAACTTTTCCGCCGGTAGCCGGTAGCTTTCAACAGCTGTTTGCGCCGTAGCAAAGCGAATAATGGCGTTAATGTTCACCGTCATGTGCGATTTCCTTATTAAACTGACATTCGGCTATTTCATCGTTGGCATAACAAACTCGGCTTGAGTCTGTTTGCCTACGGGCCAGCGCGCAGTAATGGCTTTACGCTTAGTGTAAAAACGCACGCCATCGGGGCCATGCATATGCAGCGGTCCAAACAGTGAACGTTTCCAACCGCCAAAACTGTGGAATGCCATCGGCACAGGAATCGGTACGTTTACTCCAACCATACCGACTTGTACGTGGTGGCAGAAATGCCTTGCCGCTTCACCACTTTGGGTGAAAATCGCCGTGCCATTACCAAATTCATGTTGGTTAATCAGCTCAAGTGCGGTCGGGTAATCTTTTACGCGCATAATGGCGAGCACTGGGCCAAAGATTTCTTCGCGGTAGATGCTCATATCTGGCGTGACGTGGTCGAACAAACAGGCACCGAGGAAATAGCCCTGTGGATTTTCTTCAACACTCAGTTTACGGCCATCGACCAGCAGCGCTGCGCCTTCTTGCACGCCCGCTTCAACATATTGGGTGACTTTGGCAAGGTGCTGTTTTGAGATAAGTGGGCCCATTTCCATCTCTGGCGTCAGGCCGTTACCGACTTTTAAGGTATGGATTTGCGGTAGCAGTTTTTCCACTAACGCGTCGCCCACATCGCCTACTGCTAGTACGACTGAAATCGCCATGCAACGCTCACCCGCACTGCCATAAGCTGCGCCCATTAAGGCGCTCACGGCTTGATCTAAATCCGCATCTGGCATGAGTAGCATATGGTTTTTTGCGCCGCCCAAAGCTTGCACGCGTTTGCCATGTTTAGAGGCGGTGCTGTAGATGTATTCGGCTACTGGAGTTGAGCCAACAAAGCTTACCGCTTGCACATCTTTATGGGTGAGTAAGCTATCGACGGCTTCTTTATCGCCGTTAATCACGTTAAACACGCCATCGGGAAGACCCGCTTCTTTAAGCAGCTCAGCAATACGCATCACAGAGCTTGGGTCTTTTTCCGAGGGTTTCATAATAAAGGTGTTACCGCAGGCAATCGCGATTGGGAACATCCACATGGGAACCATCACGGGGAAGTTAAAGGGCGCTATGCCTGCGACAACACCTAAAGCTTGATTCACTGACCAAGAATCGACCCCGCCACCGACTTGCTGGGTGTGTTCACCTTTTAGCAAGTGCGGAATACCACAGGCAAATTCGACCACTTCGAGGCCGCGAATGATCTCGCCCTTAGCATCGTCTATCACTTTGCCGTGCTCGCGGGTGATAAGCTGCGCCATTTCATCTAGGTTCTGCTCAACTAAGGCTTTGAATTTAAATAGCACTCGAGCACGGTTGAGTGGTGTGACTTGTGACCATGTTTCAAAGGCGGTTTTAGCGATTGCGATGGCTTCACCGACTTCCGCTTCGCTGGCGAGCGAGACTTGTCCGTGATGTTCGCCAGTGGCGGGGTCAAAAATATCTTGGACTCTTGAGCTGGCAGGCGTGTGCTGACCGTTAACAAAATGAGTGATCGTGTGCATAGTAAACCTTTGATACTCGCCGTTATAGCGAAGTGTTAAATGTAAAAGTGAAATAAGAGGTTGGCTTTATCATCCAACAGCATTAATCGCGTCGCTTAGGCTGTTAACCATTTGGTCAATCTCGCGTTTATCGACAATCAGTGGCGGCGATATGGCAATAATATCGCCCGTGGCTCGCACCAAAGTGCCGTGGCGGAAGCAATGCTCAAACACGCCGTAGCCACGTTTCCCCGCGCCTTGAGCGTTAGATGCAAATTGAATCCCAGCGACTAAGCCTGTATTGCGAATATCAATCACATTCGGCAAGCCTTTGAGGCTGTGCACTGCGTCTTCAAAGTAGCGCTCAAGCTCAAAACTACGTTCGAATAATTGCTCATTCTCATAAATCGATAGGGTGGCAAGCGCCGCCGCTGCAGCCACGGGATGACCGGAATAGGTGTAGCCGTGGAAAAACTCAATGAGTTCAGTGGGGCCTTGCATACAAGTGTCGTGGATAAAATCTTGCACAAATACAGCGCCCATAGGGATAGCGCCATTATTGATGGCTTTAGCCGTGGTGATCATATCTGGGATAACGCCCCAACGTTGACTCGCAAAAGCGGCGCCAACGCGGCCGAAAGCGGTAATAACTTCATCAAAAATCAGTAGGATGCCGTGTTTTTTAGTGATTTCACGCAGGCGTTTTAAGTAACCTTGTGGCGGCAATATTACCCCAGCAGAACCCGACATTGGTTCAACGATGACGGCGGCAATATTCTCGGCGCCATGTAAGGTCACAAGCTGTTCTAATACTTCGGCTTTTTCTGCGCCAAAGTGCGAGAGTCCACGGGTAAATGCCGCATTTTGGATATCTAAGGTGTGGGGTAAGTGATCAACGCCTTGCAACAATTGGCCGCTAAAGGCTTTGCGATTATTACTTAATCCTCCGACAGAGATGCCGCCAAAACCCACACCGTGGTAACCCATTTCACGGCCGATAAAGCGAGTGCGTGAGGCTTGACCATTCGCTCTGTGATAGCAAAGTGCCATTTTAAGCGCTGTATCGACGGACTCAGAACCTGAGTTAGTAAAAAAGACTTTATTTAATCCTTCTGGACTTAGCTCAACTAAACGCTCAGCAAGTTCAAAGGCAATAGGATGACCCATTTGGAAGGAGGGCGCGTAGTCCATCTGTTTAATTTGTTTGCTGACCGCTTCGCTGATTTCTTTGCGACCATGGCCCGCGTTACAACACCACAAACCCGCGGTGGCATCTAAAACCTTATTGCCATCAATATCCGTGTAATACATGCCTTCAGCCTTGGCAAGTAACCGCGGGTTGGCTTTAAATTGGCGGTTGGCGGTAAAAGGCATCCATAGGGCTTCAAGTGAGAGCTCCTGTTGTGAAGACTTGCGGGAAAAATCATTTGGAGAATTGAGCGGCAAATCGGCCATAGTGTTTACCTTGTCCTGTACTTTTTAGGTCTTGTTTTAGGGTGGCTATTATTTGCTATGCTATGTCAGAAATAATGAACATGGAATAGTTGTGTGCAGTTATTTGTAGCTAAAATGCTATTTTTGTAAAAAATATTGAATTTTATTGCTCAAACAGCGTAATCTGAAGCCAGAAATTATGACTGTGATGATGTTTAGCATTTGCAAAACGTCTGTCACAGATGGCTATTTTTTGTCGATGAACGTTAAACCACACTTATACGAACTATTAAGAGGTCATCATGAACACACCAAAGAAACGTAGCGAATGGGAAAGTCTTGCTGCCAGTTTGTCTATTAATGGCAAGGCTTTTATCAATGGCGAATATCAAGATGCCGTTTCGGGTAACACCTTTGATTGTATTAGTCCTATCGATGGCCGCTTGTTGGTAAAAGTGGCGAGTTGCGATGTTGACGATGCCAACCTTGCGGTTGCCAATGGCCGCAGCGTATTCGAGTCTGGTGTTTGGTCGCAGCAGTCTCCGGTAAAGCGCAAACAAGTGATGATACGTTTCGCCGAATTACTCGAAGAAAATGCCAATGAACTCGCCCTGTTAGAAACCCTCGACATGGGTAAACCGATTCGTTTCTCTAAGGCGGTGGATGTCGTGGGCGCTGCCCGTGCCATTCGCTGGTCAGGCGAAGCGATAGATAAAATTTACGATGAACTCGCACCAACCGCTCACAATGAAATAGGCATGATCACCCGTGAACCTGTGGGAGTTGTCGCTGCAATTGTGCCGTGGAACTTCCCTATGCTGATGGCGTGTTGGAAGCTCGGCCCTGCACTTGCTACAGGTAACAGTGTGGTATTAAAACCCTCTGAAAAGTCACCCTTAACGGCAATCCGCATGGCACAACTCGCCATTGAAGCCGGGATCCCCCAAGGCGTATTAAACGTGTTGCCAGGATTTGGCCATACCGTAGGTAAAGCCTTAGCCCTGCATATGGACGTGGATACGCTGGTGTTCACAGGTTCCACCAAAATCGCCAAGCAATTAATGATTTACGCTGGCGAGTCGAACATGAAACGCGTGTGGTTAGAGGCAGGAGGCAAGAGCCCCAATATCGTCTTTAATGACGCGCCAGATCTGAAAGCCGCTGCCGTTGCCGCCGCTGAAGCGATTGCCTTTAACCAAGGTGAAGTCTGCACCGCAGGTTCGCGTTTGCTGGTGGAATCAGGGGTGAAAGATGAGCTTATCGCGCTTATTGCAGAGGAGCTAGCCTCGTGGCATCCGGGTCATCCACTCGACCCTGCGACTGTGAGCGGCGCCGTTGTCGATAAACAACAGTTAGACACAGTACTCAGTTACATTAAAGCAGGTAAAGATGAAGGCGCAACCTTAGTCCACGGTGGCTGCCAAGTCATGGCCGATACGGGCGGCGTGTATGTGCAGCCAACGGTATTCTCTAATGTAAATAATCAGATGAAAATTGCTAGTGAAGAGATTTTTGGCCCTGTGTTATCTGTGATTGAATTTAATGGTATGGAAGAAGCGATATCAATCGCCAACGATACTATCTACGGTTTAGCCGCTGGCGTGTGGACCTCAAACATCAGCAAGGCCCATAAAACCGCTAAAGCCCTGCGCGCTGGCATGGTGTGGATCAACCATTACGATGGCGGCGACATGACAGCGCCATTCGGTGGCTATAAACAGTCAGGTAATGGCCGAGATAAATCTCTGCATTCCTTCGACAAATACACAGAATTGAAAGCGACTTGGATCGTGCTATAAGCGGACTGTTTTTATAACTGCTCTTTTTTGTCTATATTTTTTGTATATATATAGAAGAAGGAGCCGCTTTCGCTCAATACTAAAACCTCTTTTCATATTACATGGAAAGAGGTTTTTATTTTTAGGGCGGTTTATCCCAAAGCAAGGCCGTTGAGTTGCGTGCATTACGCATTAATTGCCATTGTTTCCCCAGTGACACGCCGTAAACTCGTCCCTGTGACCTTCTAAAACATCCTGTTTTAGAAGGTCACAGGTGCAACAATGACAATCCTAATTAGCCTCTCGCTGTTCGTTTAATTAAAAAACTATTGCCTCAAGTGAGCTAAATAGAATGATAAAGCTAAAACAATATCAAGTAATTACCCACCAAACTGTATAAAAAACCGCTACCGCAAAAAAGCAAATTTCTATAGCATTATTCATACCCATTTACACGGATGTGGCAGCGGCCAAGTCCAACAAGCGATTTATGCCCTGCAAACAGCGCATAAATACTAAGACGTTAGGCATTACAGGAGTTATTTATGTTAACTGCAACACTATGGGTTGCCTTCGGTGTTATAGCTGCTGCATTTGTAGCAAGAGGCGTTAAAATATCCGAATTTCGACAAGCGTGGATAGATGGGCTAAGAACTGATATATCTGAGTACATATCTAAGGCACATCAATGGATAGATTTATATTTAACATTTAACTCGGAAAGTGAACAAGATAAGAAATCTCAAATGAAACCGGAGCTTGATCGCCTTAAATATGATGCCTTACATATTCATAGCAGAATTAGCCTCAGGTTTAAACCTGACGATGAAGCAGCAGATACTCTATTAGCCAATCTATTGAAACTATTTAATCCTGCATCAATTGGGTTAGATGATAATGCATACTCCAACTGGAGGGATTTATCTGATTCAGTAGTGAATGAGGCAAGAGTGTTATTAAAAGAAGAATGGGAAGCCACAAAAAACCCAATCCTTAAACTGTACAAAAAAATGCCTAACAAGGCCTTCAAGTCGGATTCGTAACAGTTGGCTCAGTTCCGCTTCGCTTCACATTTTAGCCAACTATTACTCACCGCTTAAGGCGGCGTTAGCTACCAAGTCAATAAAGGAGTATGCATTGAGTATTTTATGGTGGGTTGACCAGTACACACCTGCTAATGCGTGATTTTAGCGTGTAACTGCTGTAGCCTCGTGGAGTTTTATGATGTCTTGCACTGTTTTTTTAGGATGCAAGCCCTGAGCTTTTGTCATCCAAGGGTTCTTCGTTATTTCCCCCCTTGATTTTTGCTGAGCAGATTGCTCCCTAGCAATAAATTCACTTATTAGAGAAGGTGTCATGTGAACACACTTAAAAACCAAATTATGCGTTCTACTTTTATCAAATTATCTGTACTGGCACTGTTAAGCTTTTTGGCAGGTTGTTCTTCGTTAAAAACGGGTGAAGATGGTAACTGGGTGGGATTCACTGAGTCTGGCAAAGCTTCTTTTTATGGCGATAGACATCAAAATAAAAAAACGGCGAGCGGCGCACGTTATAAACATACATCAAAAACTGCAGCCCATAAAAAGTTACCCTTTGGTTCGAGTGTTAAGGTGACTAACGTCGATAATGGCAAAAGTGTCATTGTAAAAATTAACGATAGAGGGCCTTTTGTGCGTGGCCGTATTATTGATCTATCAAAATCGGCATTTAGTAGCATAGGTAACACTTCTTCAGGTTTAATAGATGTGAAAATAGAAGTCATTAAATAGCGGCTAGCTTGATAAAACGGTGCGATGCACTTTAAGCATCGCCAAACGCGATTAATGCTTTTGTTGAATAGCTAAAGCCGACAACTTTTAAAGCCGATATTTGGGCTTTGCGGCTAGCATGAAAGACTCACACTCGATCCACATAACAGTATAAGGATTTGCTATGGAATACCCACTTGTTAGTACGCAGTGGCTCGAAGCACACCTCACCGATCCCCATCTAGTGCTGCTCGATGCCAGTATGCAAACCGTTATTGGTAAAGAACCCCTAGTTTATGACGAGCCGATTTGTATAGCACGCTCACGTCGGTTCGACTTAGAAAATGTGTTTTGTGATAAGACTTCAAGCCAAATTCATGCCTTGCCGACGCTTGAGCAATTCACTCAAGGGATCGCACAACTTGGGATTGAGGCCGATAGCATTATTGTTATCTATGATAACCAAGGTATTTATTCTTCTCCGCGGGCTTGGTGGACTTTTAAAGTGATGGGTTTTAGTCAAGTTTATGTACTTGATGGTGGTTTGCCCCAATGGATTGAAGAAGACCGAATGACCTCATCGCGTTACCAAGATGAAGGTGTTGATTATGGCCCTACGGATGTCGATACTTTGGCTGATGTACTGCAATACCACACCGAGCGGGTGATGGATGCCGAAGCCGCGATTATCGATGCCCGTGGCGCGCCGCGCTTTTTAGGTCAAGTGAGTGAACCTCGCCCCGGTGTGCGCTCTGGGCATATTCCTCACTCGGTTAACTTACCCTTTGCTCAAGTGCTCGATGGCAATAAAATTAAATCTACCAGCGAGTTACAGGCTATCTATCAAGGGCTTGCAGCAGATAAGTCTGCACGGGTATTTAGCTGTGGTTCAGGGATCACTGCGTGTATTTTGATTTTAGCCTCGGTGGCGGCAGGGCATACTCATCCTATCCTCTATGACGGTTCATGGGCAGATTGGGGCGCTCGTAATGATCTGCCAATAGAGAGTGTTAACTAAGCAAGGTATTGATTGAGTTAGTGTAACTTCGAGCGTTATGTAACTGATGTATCGTAACTCAATGTGTTTTTATTGTTTGGCTAAAGTGCCAAGGAGAAAGTCTTGATTGGCAGATTAATTGATAAGTTGGTATTTGGACTCATTCTAGTGATGGCCTTGCAGTTACCGCAATTGGCTGATCATTATCAGCAATTTTTATCAGGTCTTTATGAATCGACCCGATGGCAAGTAGAAGGCTATGAAGCAACCGCGAAACAATACCAATATGCGGATGCACAAGAGATGATTGCCCATCACCAAGTTAATCAGGAGCCCAGTGTCCGCGCTGATGCTGAGCAAAAGTTGCAGACACTCGAACTTTACACTCAACTTGAGCAAGGTATGGGAATTTTCAAAAAAGGTAATTTATTTGAGAAAACTGCCTACATGTTTAATCCTGCTCGCTTTGATTATCTTGAAAAAACCCTCAGTAACTTTAAGCCAGGCATCCCTTTAACCGCCAGTGGTATAGGCTTTGGCGTTGTGGTGGCTTTAGTGGTGCATTATCTTGGCTCTATGCCTTTTATTTTGTGGGCAAGGCGTAAAAAGCGGCTGAGATTAAGCAGAGCGAAGTAATTTGCGTAGGTGAGTCGAGCTAGAACTTAGATTTTAGGCGAGGTTTTACCTTGTTGTATAAATCACGCATGCTTAAAAGATTAATGCGTTAATGATTGGCGCTTAAATGACTCGCACTTAAATGACAAATAATGCCCCGCGGATAAGTCATCCGCGGGGCATTATTTATTCGTGCTTAAAACAAATCCTTAAACCTGTGATACAGCATGCCTGCCGCGAGCATAGGTGAGCGGAACGTCGGGCCGCCGGGGAAGGTCATGTGTTTGATTTTGGCGAACACATCAAAATGTCCCGCCTGCTGGCAAATCGCCTCGGCAAGCAGTTTTGCCGCCATGTGAGTGGCGTTCACGCCGTGTCCTGCATAGGCTTGGGCGTAAAAAATATTATTAGCATCGGGCAGGCGACCAATTTGCGGCATACGGTTTGCGCCGATACCTATCATGCCTCCCCATTCATAATCGATGCGTATCCCTTTTAATTGTGGGAACACTTTCTCTAGATTCGGCCTAAGCGCCGCTTCAATATCCTTAGGATCTTTACCCGAATAGGTGCAAAGGCCGCCAAATAATAACCGACGGTCTGCGGATAGATGGTAGTAATCTAAGGCTATTCGCATATCGGCGAAAGCCATATTCTTCGGGATAATACTGGCGCATTGAGCTGCCGTTAAAGGCTCAGTTGCTAATAAATAACTGCCCGCTGGTAACACTTTACCACCGATAAAACTGTTAAGCTTGTGGCCGATATACGCATTACCAGCGAGCACTAAGTATTGACAAGTGACTTCGCCTTTGGCGGTAATGACCTTAGGTTTGGTACCTTGAATGATTTTTTTAGCTTTGCTGTATTCAAATAATTGCGCGCCGAGATTGCGGGCGACGCGGGCTTCGCCAAGGGCAAGATTAAGTGGGTGTAGGTGGCCGCTGCCCATATCGACCAAGGCACCTTGATAAAAATCTGAACCAATCACTTCACCCAATTGCGATTTAGTGAGCAGTTTGATTTCCTGCTGATAACCCATGGCTTTAAGTGCACTAAATTCTTCTTCAAGTTCATCCATGTGGCGAGGCTTTACTGCCAAGTCGCAGTAACCCATATGTAGATCGCAGTCTATTTGGTGTTCTTGTATGCGATTTCGCACAATTTCAACCGCTTCAAAGCCCATCTGTTGGATGGCTTGTACGCCTTCAATGCCGATCTCATTTTTAAATTGCGCAGGATCGTGGCCGATACCGCGAATGAGTTCGCCACCATTGCGCCCCGATGCGCCCCAACCAATGCGCTTGGCTTCTAATAGCACTACACTCAGACCACGTTGAGCGAGTTCTATGGCGGTATTGATACCACTAAAGCCACCGCCCACTATGCAGACATCGGCACTGATATTGCCTTCAAGTTGTGGATGAGCATAAATTTCTTTTGCAGTATCAACATAATATGATTGTGGATATTGTTCACTGTGCACGGGCGGTTTACTTGCCATTATGGCTCCAAAAATTGTTTTTATTGTAAATTGGACTTGCCTCAGTATACTCATCACACTTTTAACATGATGTGAAAAAGTGTTCGTTTTATTTAACATGCTTTTTATGTAGAATACAATGAAAGCAGTAAAACACGCACTTTTAGGGCGAAAATACGTTCTGGATGGGGTTTATCCTGAACATGTTATTCGTCATCTATCGGGTTTTATCCGAGCGTTTAGGGGGATGTGAAATTTGGATATTGGCGCCAGCCTTAAAACTATTCGAAAAATGAAAGGCTTATCTCAACGAGAGCTAGCCAAACGTGCTGGCGTAACTAACAGCACCATTTCGATGATCGAGAAAAACAGTGTTAGCCCATCAGTCAGCTCTTTAAAAAAAGTGCTCTCGGGTATCCCTATGTCTTTAGTGGATTTTTTCTCAATTGAAACCTCAACGGATAGTGAACGTAAGGTTGTTTATCGGTCCGATGAATTACTCGATATCGGGACTGGACCTCTAGAATTTAAACTGATTGGCCGCGATTATCCAAACCGTGCTATGTCGGTAATGAATGAGATTTATCCACCCGGCTCAGACACGGGTGATGAGATGTTAAAGCATGAAGGCGAAGAAGCCGCGATGGTGATTGAGGGTAAATTCGAACTCACAGTCGGTGATGAAGTGTATATTTTAGAAGCCGGTGATAGTTATTACTTTAACAGTGAATTACCGCATCGATTCCGTAATCCCTTTGATGAACCTTGCCGTTTGGTGAGTGCAACTACGCCAGCAAACTTTTAGTAAAATTACTCACTTAGCTTATTATTCAATCTATTAGGCCACTTGTTCAATAAAGAACGGTGGCGTAATACAGCACTTAATCATCCCCATTCTAGCGCTTCTTATTCTACTCCATTGCCTATTCTTATCTCTTATTGTGTAAATAATATTAGTTCAAACTTGACGTTAATATTACTTAATAGACTCGATAATAATCGAAATAATACCCGTGTAACAGCTGATGCATTCACAAAAAATAACATATTACTGAGAGGCTTTAATTTTAACTAACTGTTATTTATCTCTATTAGCTATTGCTGGTCAGGGTCAAAGTTAACAATTGCTTAACCTCTTGCCTCGTGTTAAATTTCGGTGTACTGTGTGAAAAAATGAACATTTGAAGGCGAGATGTTCGTTATGCTAGTAAAACGAATTCTAAAGGTGAGATATGTCAGCTGATTTGCCTCTTATTGGCGTTGTAGCATGTAATCGACAACTGGGATTGCATCCCTTTAATATCGTTGGTGAAAAATATCTTTTAGGCGTAGTGAATGGCGCGAAGGGTTGGCCGTTAGTGATCCCATCCTTAGGCGGTGATTTACCGATAAACGCCATTTTGGCACGTCTTGACGGTATTTTGTTTACTGGCTCCCCTTCTAATGTTGAACCCCATCTTTATGCCGGTCAGCCGAGTGAGCTTGGCACACATCATGATCCCAAGCGTGATGCGACAACGTTGCCGTTAATCCATGCTGCAATTGCTGCAGGGATACCCGTATTAGGTATTTGCCGCGGTTTTCAAGAAATGAATGTGGCCTTTGGTGGCAGTTTGCACCAGAAATTATATGAGGTAGATGGCTTTATTGAACATAGAGAAGATAACACCGCATCCTTAGATGTGCAGTATGGGGTTTCTCACAGTATTACTGTTGAGCCTGGGGGGGTTATTCATGAGGCCTGGGGCCGTAACTCTGCAGAGGTTAACTCTTTGCATACTCAAGGCGTGGAGCGTCTGGGTAATGGGTTGCGGCCAGAAGCTTATGCTCCCGATGGATTAGTGGAGGCTTTCTCCGTGATCGGTACTAAAGAATTTGCCCTCGGTGTGCAATGGCATCCAGAGTGGAAGGTGAGTGAAAACTCATTTTATCTTTCTATCTTCAGTGCGTTTGGTGATGCCTGCCGACGTAGGGCTACAACTCGAGTGAAATAATAATGAATAAGCTTATCGCTTTTTTAAAAGAACGAAAAATCACAGAAGTCGAATGTGTTATTTGCGACATGACTGGCATCGCCCGCGGCAAGATTGCACCAGTCGATAAGTTTCTCGATGAAAAAGGCATGCGTTTGCCCGAAAGTGTGCTGTTACAAACCGTAACTGGCGATTTTGTTAACGAAGATATTTACTACAGCCTGCTCGATGCTGCCGATATTGATTTTGTGTGCGTGCCCGATGAAAACGCTGTCTTTATGTTGCCTTGGACCATTGAAGCTACAGCGCAGGTTATCCACGATTGCTACGATAGAATGGGTAATCCGATTGAGTTATCACCCCGTAACGTATTGAAAAAAGTCTTGTCTCTCTATGATGAACAGGGCTGGGAACCGGTTATAGCTCCCGAAATGGAATTTTATTTAACCCGCCGTAGCGACGACCACGATTTACCGCTTAAGCCACCCATTGGCCGCTCAGGTCGACCAGAAGCAGGTCGCCAGTCTTTCTCTATCGATGCTGCCAACGAATACGATCCCATGTTTGAGGATATGTACGATTGGTGTGAGCTCCAGGGGTTGGATATCGATACCTTAATCCATGAAGATGGTCCAGCGCAGATGGAGATAAACTTCAGCCATGGAAATGCATTATCCTTAGCTGATCAAGTGTTTATCTTTAAGCGCACCCTGCGTGAAGCGGCACTAAAGCACAATGTTTGCGCCACTTTTATGGCAAAACCAGTGACAGATGAGCCGGGTAGTGCGATGCACATTCACCAGAGCGTAATTAATAAAGAGACAGGTAAAAACATTTTCACCAATGAAGATGGCACTAAAAGCCAGTTATTCTTAGGTTATATAGCCGGTCTGCAAAAATTTATTCCTGAGCTATTACCCCTTATGGCGCCCAATGCGAACTCTTTCCGCCGGTTTCTACCCGGAACTTCAGCACCAGTAAACTTAGAGTGGGGTGATGAAAACCGTACCTGTGGTTTGCGTATTCCTGAGTCTTCGCCGCAAAATCGCCGTATCGAAAACCGTATTCCTGGTGCCGATGCTAACTGTTATTTGGCGATTGCTGCCAGCTTATTGTGTGGTTATATAGGTATGGTTGAGGCACTTAAACCGTCGACACCGGTGCAAGGTAAAGCCAATGAAAGTCGCAGCAACAATACCCATTGCCTGCCTCTGACCTTAGAGGAAGCGTTAGCGGCGATGGAAGAAAGTGATGCCTGTAAACAGTATTTAGGCGAAGCTTTCACCACAGGTTTTGTGGCGGTGAAACAGGCTGAGCTTGAAAACTTCCGTCGTGTTGTCAGTTCATGGGAACGTGAATTTCTACTGCTCACCGTGTGATGTTGTTACGTTAATACTCTGCAATGTTTGCCCGCGTTAGCCTAAGACCGTTTCAGGTTAACGCGGGGACTTAAGCTGGAATCTGTGCACTGTTGTAGTAATGTTGCACTCTGTTGGTGCGATGTTGTTGTTAAATAATATAATGATTTTATAATGGTTTTGCATAAAGCGTTTACTTCAACCCAGTGCTTAGATTGTTAGAATAAGCTAATAGCCTTAATCGTGTTTGTTGCCCTAATCATTAATAGGTTTAAGTGTTTATTTTTACTTGTTAATTACTTTATGTCGCAAGGGATTTTACGATTGGTTTAGTGCGGCTTGAGGCTTTTAAAATATTGCACTATGGCGATGCTAGCAATATTTAGTCTGTTTTTTTGAGTATTAATGCAATATCTTACATTTCAATATTTGGCACGAAACCTGATACTTAACAAGTTGTAACAAGAGCGAAATCAGCATGATTATCATGTCGTAGTGACTGCCGATGCGGTTTTAAGGTGTAGCATTGGTCGAGAATAACAACTATATCCGGGTATCCCGGTGACACAATGTCAGAATTTGCTTAAGCAATTCTGCTACCTGAGAAAGGAGAAAGCATGAAACTATTTAATAAGATGACCACTCTAGCTCTGGTGACCGCGAGCGTAATGGCAAGCGCAGCGACTCAAGCCGAAGAAGTGGTACGCATGTATAACTGGTCAGATTATATCGCTGAAGATACCTTAGAAAATTTCAAGAAAGAAACGGGTATTCGGGTCGTTTATGAT
Source organism: Shewanella sp. MF08487 (assembly GCF_050848685.1). Classification (NCBI taxonomy): domain Bacteria; kingdom Pseudomonadati; phylum Pseudomonadota; class Gammaproteobacteria; order Alteromonadales; family Shewanellaceae; genus Shewanella; species Shewanella sp. MF08487. The sequence goes on along the minus strand of NZ_JBOZPB010000010.1, from coordinate 60,129 downwards.
GTGTTCGATAGTAATGAAGTTCTTGAAACTAAGTTGCTCTCGGGCCGTAGTGGCTACGATATCGTTGTGCCTTCTAATCACTTTCTTGCAAAGCAAATTAAAGCTGGCGCTTTTAAAGAATTAGACCGCACTAAGCTAACTAATTTCAAAAATTTAAATCCTGCATTGATGGAACTGCTGGAAAAGGCAGATCCTGCTAACAAGTATGCTGTACCTTATTTATGGGGCACTAACGGGATTGGTTACAACATCGATAAAGTGAAAGCGGCTGTTGGCGAAGATGCACCATTAAACTCAATGGAGCTGATCTTTAATCCTAAATATGCTGAAAAAATCTCAAAATGTGGTTTTGCTATGTTGGATTCTGCCGACGATATGGTGCCTCAAGCACTGATTTATTTAGGTTTAGACCCTAATAGTACTAACCCTAGTGATTATGAAAAGGCCGGTGATTTACTTGAGAAAATTCGTCCTTATGTGACTTATTTTCACTCCTCACGTTATATTTCTGATTTAGCCAATGGCGATATCTGTGTTGCCTTTGGTTTCTCTGGTGATGTATTTCAAGCTAAAGCGCGCGCTGAAGAAGCGGGTAACGGTAACAAAATTGGTTACTCGATACCAAAAGAAGGCGCAAACCTGTGGTTTGATATGTTAGCCATCCCTGCCGATTCGACTAACGTAGACAATGCTCAAACACTGATTAATTATCTACTGCGGCCAGAAGTGATTGCGCCTATTTCTAACTTTGTTGCTTATGCTAATCCAAACGATCCTGCACAACCTTTGGTTGATGAAGCGATTCGTACCGATCCTGCTATTTATCCACCGCAAGATGTACTCGATAAACTCTATATTGGTGAAATTCGCTCTTTGAAAATCCAACGTATATTAAATCGTGTTTGGACCAAAGTGAAGTCAGGGCAATAGTCGATACGGGGCAAGCTTAGCTTGCCCCTTGTTTGGCAAACTCACTATGTCCAATCCTATGCAGAGTTAATCCACGTATAGGATTTAATAGCGTTTGTTTATTCTATTTTCATTCATTGTGTTGACCCCACAATTTGAGGGCGTTAACGCCTCATTGTAGGGTGGAGAAGTACTATGACAATCACCTCGGGCGTCACCAATAAACCGACAATAAAGACGCAAGATAAAGTGCTGCTCAAGATTGAGCGAGTCAGTAAATTATTTGATGATGTACGGGCTGTCGATGACGTGTCATTGACGATTAATAAAGGCGAAATTTTTGCCTTACTTGGCGGCTCTGGATCGGGGAAATCAACGCTGTTGCGTATGTTAGCGGGGTTTGAAAAGCCCACATCTGGCCGTATTTTCCTCGATGGCGAAGACATTACCGATTTACCTCCTTACGAACGTCCCATCAATATGATGTTTCAATCTTACGCACTGTTTCCTCACATGACAGTGGCGCAAAACATCGCCTTTGGTTTAAAACAAGACAAGTTACCTAAAGCAGAAATTGAGCAACGTGTGCAAGACATGCTCAAACTGGTGCACATGGAACAATACGGAAAGCGTAAGCCGCACCAGTTATCTGGTGGTCAACGTCAACGTGTCGCACTGGCCCGTTCATTGGCAAAACGTCCTAAATTATTATTACTCGATGAGCCTATGGGCGCATTGGATAAAAAACTGCGTACCCAAATGCAACTCGAAGTCGTTGAAATTCTTGAGCGTGTGGGCGTGACTTGCGTGATGGTGACCCACGATCAAGAAGAAGCCATGACAATGGCCGGACGAATTTCAATCATGAACGATGGTTGGATTGCCCAAACAGGCTCACCCATGGACATTTATGAAAGCCCGAACAGCCGCATGATTGCCGAGTTTATTGGTACCGTAAACTTATTTGCTGGCGCCATTGAAGTGGATGAAGCTGACCATTTGATCATAAAACCTAATGAGCTAACACAGCATTTTTATGTTGGCTATGGGGTATCGACTAACGTTGAAGATAAGAATGTCTGGTTAGCGGTACGCCCTGAAAAGACCATTATTAACCGTGTACAGCCAGAAGGTCAGTACAATTGGGCTAAGGGAATAGTACACGATATCGCATATTTAGGCGGTATATCAGTGTATTACATTCGTTTGGAAAATGGCCAAATTGTACAGTGTAGTATGACAAACCGCGAACGCCGTGCCGATAATGCGACATGGGATGACGAAGTATTTATCAGTTGGGAGGACACCAGTGGCGTGGTGTTAAGATCATGAAGATACCGACTCGATTAAAATGGTTAAAAGGTCGTATTTGGACCATAGGGATCCCCTATCTTTGGCTGTTATTATTTTTTGCTTTGCCATTTGCGATTGTCCTTAAACTGAGTTTTTCGACGGCGGCGATTTCGATTCCGCCCTACGAAGCGACTTTTCAGTATGCCGATAATGTCTTAAATGTTTTTTTACATTTTGGTAATTATTTGATGTTACTTGATGATTCGCTGTATTACATGGCCTATCTCAGCTCGCTTAAAATGGCATTCATTTCGACGATTGGTTGTTTGATTATTGGCTATCCCATGGCTTACGCCATAGCCCGTGCGCCAGCGCGTTTGCAAACCGTGTTATTGCTATTAGTCATGTTGCCTTCTTGGACCTCGTTCTTAATTCGTGTTTACGCTTGGATGGGGATCTTAAGTAATACGGGTATTATCAACAATACACTCATGTGGTTAGGCGTTATCTCTGAGCCGCTACAGATTTTAAATACCAATGTGGCCGTGTATATCGGCATTATCTACGCATATTTACCCTTTATGATTTTGCCGCTGTACGCCACCTTAGTGAAACTCGATATGAGTTTGATTGAAGCAGCGTCAGATTTAGGCTCAAGCCGTATCAATACCTTCTGGAAAATTACGTTACCACTGTCAAAAAGCGGTGTTATTGCGGGTTCTATGCTGGTGTTTATTCCGGCGGTTGGGGAGTTTGTGATCCCAGAGCTGCTAGGCGGCCCTGATTCACTAATGATTGGCCGAGTCCTATGGCAAGAATTCTTTAATAACCGTGACTGGCCTGTGGCTTCGTCACTGGCGATTGTAATGCTCGGTTTATTGATTATTCCGATAACGCTATTTCATCGCTATCAGGCGCGTAGTTTGGAGAAAGACCTATGAACAAATTAAGTTTTTCTTCTGTCATGCTGTGGTTTGGACTGCTGTTCCTATATGCCCCTATGTTGGTGCTGGTGATTTACTCCTTTAACGATTCTAAGCTCGTGACGGTATGGGGCGGTTTTTCACCTAAATGGTATGGCGAATTATTTGAGGACCAACAGATTTTAGATGCAGTATGGACCAGTCTGCGGATTGCTTTTTATAGCTCAACCATGGCGGTTGTTATTGGGACAATGGCGGCCTTTGTGATGACGCGTTTTAAGCGTTCATGGGCAAAACTGACATTATCAAACATGATCACAGCACCACTGGTTATGCCAGAGGTGATTACCGGTTTGTCATTGCTACTGCTGTTTGTGCACATGGCCGACTTGTTTGGTTGGCCTAAAGAGCGCGGCATGTTGACTGTGTGGATTGCGCATTCGACCTTCTGCGCCGCCTATGTGGCTGTGGTCGTGTCGTCAAGATTGCGCGAGCTGGATAGATCAATTGAAGAGGCTGCTATGGACTTAGGTGCAACGCCACTTAAAACCTTCTTTTTAATTACTGTGCCTATGATATCGCCTGCGTTAATGGCGGGTTGGTTGCTGTCTTTCAGTTTATCTTTAGATGATTTAGTGATTGCAAGCTTTGCATCGGGCCCGGGTGCAACGACCTTACCTATGGTGGTGTTCTCATCAGTACGCATGGGGGTTTCACCTAAAATCAACGCGCTAGCGACATTGATTATTTTGAGTGTGTCCTTAATTGCCTTTCTCTCTTGGTATATGGCAAGGCGGGCAGAGAAACGCGACCGCATGCCAATTAACGAGTGAGTTTAATCATAGAATGGCTTTGTGCTCGACAAAGCCATTTTTTTAACTTATCAGCCGCTATTCGCAACTTTATCCTACAAACGCTTCAAGCTTAAATTAATCACTGATTTTGATAATATATGCCGTTTGAAATATCAAACGAAGTGTAAATTATTGTGGTTTTTTGGCTAGTGTTTCGTTTTGTGAGCGTGTAGGATGTGATGGCTGTTTAAAATAATGAACATTAGAATTCAAGGGAACAACATGTCTGCCATAGCTCACGCGGGATCATATTATGCGGCATCGGCCAACGATAAGGTTGAACGTCCGCGCCTAGAGGAATCAATTGAAGCCGATGTTTGTGTGATTGGCGCGGGTTATACGGGCCTTTCTGCTGCGCTGCATTTACTAGAATCTGGCTTTAGTGTGGTGGTGTTAGAAGCCGCTCGCATTGGCTGGGGCGCCTCGGGCCGTAATGGCGGGCAAATCGTCAATAGCTTTAGCCGTGACATTGATACTATTGAAAAAACAGTCGGCAAAGAACAAGGTAAACTCTTTGGCCAAATGGCCTTTGAGGGCGGAAAAATCATCCGCGATCGGATTGCTAAGTACAACATTCAATGCGATCTAAAAGATGGCGGCGTGTTTGCTGCGATGAACGAAAAACAAATGGGTCATCTGCGCCATCAAAAGCAACTGTGGGAAAGCCACGGTCATGTTAATCAGCTCGAACTCCTCGATGCCAAAGGCATTCGCGGTATGGTAAATACTGAGCGCTATGTCGGTGGTCTGCTCGATAAAAGTGGCGGCCATATTCACCCGCTTAACTTAGCTCTTGGCGAAGCGCGTGCGGTCGAATCCCTCGGCGGCAAGATTTTTGAAGACTCAGCAGTGCTGAGTGTCGATGAAGGCGATAGCCCAGTTGTGCATACGGCGCAGGGCAGTGTCAAAGCCAAGTTTGTGGTCGTGGCGGGTAATGCTTATTTAGGTAAGTTAATGCCAGAGTTGCAGGCGAAGTCTATGCCCTGCGGCACGCAAGTGATTACCACTGAGCCTTTGAGCGACGATCTGGCGGCGAGCTTATTACCGCAGGATTACTGCGTCGAAGACTGTAACTATCTACTCGATTATTTCCGCCTGTCTGGCGACAAGCGGATGATTTACGGCGGCGGCGTAGTGTATGGCGCCCGCGATCCGGCGGATATCAAGTCGATCATTATTCCGAATATGCTCAAAACCTTTCCGCAATTAAAAGATGTGAAGATCGATTATGCGTGGACAGGTAACTTCCTACTGACGCTATCGCGCCTGCCACAGGTCGGTCGTATCGGTAAGAATATCTATTATTCACAGGGTTGCAGTGGCCACGGTGTCACTTATACCCATCTGGCAGGCAAGTTACTGGCCGAAATGCTCAACGGCCAAGCCACGCGTTTCGACGCCTTTGCTGCATTGCCACATTATCCATTCCCCGGTGGCCACGCACTTCGCGTCCCTTTTAGTGCTATCGGAGCTTGGTATTACACGTTAAGAGACAAACTGGGTCTCTAATATTATCACTTTTAAGAAGCTAGGTAGCTTCACAATACGAGGAAATCCTTGTGCAATTAAATGATCCGAGTTTGCTACATCAACAGTCTTTTATTAATGGTCAATGGTGTGATGCCGTTTCTGGTGACACGTTAAAGGTGGTTAATCCCGCAACCAATGCCCTGATTGGTCATGTTCCTAATATGGGACAAGTTGAAACTGAGATGGCGATTAAGGCGGCAGAAGCGGCTTTACCTGCATGGCGAGCGCTCACAGCCAAAGAGCGCGGCGCTAAGTTAAGGCGTTGGTTTGAATTACTTAATGAAAACAGTGATGACTTAGCATTGCTCATGACGACCGAGCAGGGTAAACCGCTGGCAGAAGCCAAAGGTGAAGTAACCTACGCGGCTTCGTTTATCGAGTGGTTTGCCGAAGAAGCGAAACGTATTTATGGCGATACCATTCCCGGGCATCAAGGGGATAAGCGCTTGATGGTGATCAAGCAGCCTGTCGGTGTAACCGCCGCGATAACGCCGTGGAACTTTCCTGCGGCTATGATCACCCGTAAAGCCGCTCCAGCGTTGGCTGCGGGTTGCACTATGGTGGTAAAACCGGCGCACCAAACACCATTTACCGCATTAGCGATGGCTGAACTCGCTAAGCGTGCCGGTATTCCTGCGGGCGTATTTAGTGTGTTAACGGGTGATGCGGTGCAGATTGGTAATGAAATGTGCAGCAACCCGATAGTGCGTAAGCTGTCTTTCACTGGCTCAACCAATATCGGTATTAAATTAATGGCGCAATGTGCGCCTACCTTAAAAAAACTGTCGCTAGAGCTTGGCGGCAATGCGCCATTTATCGTGTTTAACGATGCCAATATCGATGCCGCTGTCGAAGGCGCCATGATTGCTAAATATCGTAATGCCGGCCAAACCTGTGTCTGCGCAAACCGCATTTATGTGCAAGACGGTGTATACGACGAGTTTGCCTTAAAACTCAGCACTGCAGTGGGCAAGCTTAAGGTTGGAGAGGGCATCAAGGAGGGCGTTACTACGGGTCCGTTGATCAATGCTGCTGCGGTCGAAAAAGTGCAAAGTCATCTTATCGACGCCATTGCCAAAGGCGCATCTGTGCTCGCTGGTGGTAAAGTCCACGACCTTGGCGGTAATTTCTTCGAGCCAACCGTGCTCACTAACGTTGATAAAAGCATGCTCGTTGCCCGCGAAGAAACCTTTGGTCCACTCGCGCCGCTGTTTAAATTCAGCGATGTCGACGATGTCATTAAACAAGCTAACGATACTGAATTTGGCCTTGCCGCTTATTTCTATGGCCGCGATATTTCGCTGGTGTGGAAAGTTGCCGAAGCCTTGGAATACGGCATGGTTGGGGTCAACACTGGCTTGATTTCGACGGAAGTCGCGCCCTTTGGCGGGATGAAATCTTCTGGGCTGGGCCGTGAAGGTTCTAAGTACGGAATCGAAGAATATTTAGAAATGAAGTACATCTGCATGTCCGTTTAATACGGTCCGATTTGGCGTGTGAGGAACACTAAATGACAACAACCAATGATTCATTGATGGCACGTCGCCAAGCCGCAGTTGCGGGTGGTGTCGGGCAAATTCACCCAATCTTTACCGCGCGCGCCGAAAACGCGACCGTGTGGGATGTTGAAGGGCGCGAGTTTATCGATTTTGCGGGCGGCATTGCTGTGCTTAATACCGGTCATCTTCACCCTAAAGTGAAGGCGGCGGTTGCGGCTCAGCTGGATAATTTCTCTCATACTTGTTTTATGGTGCTCGGTTACGAGAGCTATATCCAAGTGTGTGAAAAGCTCAATCAACTGGTGCCTGGGGATTTTGCCAAGAAGACAGCATTATTCACTAGTGGTTCAGAAGCGGTTGAAAACGCAGTTAAAGTGGCGCGTGCCTATACCAAACGTGCTGGCGTGATTGCGTTTACCTCTGGCTACCATGGTCGCACTATCGCAGCCTTAGCACTGACCGGAAAAGTCGCGCCTTACAGTAAAGGTATGGGTCTGATGTCGGCGAATGTGTTCCGTGCCGAGTTCCCGTGCGAGATGCACGGCGTGTCCGATGATGATGCGATGGCATCGATTGAACGCATCTTTAAAAATGATGCCGAGCCAAGTGATATTGCCGCCATTATTTTAGAGCCAGTACAGGGCGAGGGTGGTTTTTATGCTGCATCACCCGCCTTTATGCAGCGGTTGCGCGCATTGTGTGATCGTGAAGGCATTATGCTGATCGCCGATGAAGTGCAAACGGGCGCTGGCCGTACCGGCACTTTCTTTGCCATGGAGCAAATGGGCGTGAGTGCAGATATCACTACTTTTGCTAAATCTATTGCGGGTGGTTTCCCACTTTCTGGCATTACTGGCCGCGCGCAAGTGATGGATGCGATTGGTCCGGGTGGTCTTGGCGGTACGTATGGTGGCAGCCCGTTAGCGTGCGCCGCAGCACTTGCTGTTATTGAAGTGTTTGAAGAAGAAAAACTGTTAGATCGTGCCAATACCATAGGTGAGCGCATTAAGTCTGCATTGAATGTGATGCAGGTCGAACATGCCCAAATCGCCGATGTGCGTGGTTTAGGCGCGATGATCGCTATCGAATTAATGGAAGATGGCAAGCCTGCACCGCACTATTGCGCGCAAGTGTTGGCTGATGCCCGTGACCGAGGATTGATTTTATTATCCTGCGGTACTTACGGTAATGTGCTGCGTATTTTGGTGCCATTAACCGCGCCGGATGCACAAATTGATGCAGGCCTTGGTATCCTCAAAGCCAGCTTCGATGCCGTACTGAAAAGCTAATATTGCTTTGATATAAAAGCTGTTTTAGATGACAGTCTTACATAATAAAAATCCCGCTTAGGCGGGATTTTTTATGGAAGTGGCGATTGTTTTGGCGTTTGCCATTTTTACTGCCAATGGCTTTCAGCACGAGTCAGTTTACTGAATGGCTACTGTTTAATCTCCATTAGGATCTGCAGCGCTTTTTTGCGTTTATCAAGGTCGTACAAGTCATTGGTAAAGATAAACTCATTCACGCCAAGTTCTTTGACGATCATTTCCAAACGATGCTTAATCGTCGCTGGGCCACCAATGACAGATAAACCTAAGAAATTATCGACATAGGTTTCTTCTTGCGCACTCCATAAGCCATCCATCGTTTCAACCGGAGGTTTTAACCATAACTCGTGACCACGGATAAGCGCCAGTACGCGCTGTTTCGAGGTAGTGCCCAGAAATTGCGCCTCTTCATCAGTGTCGGCAGCAACGAGCGGCAAACCTAACATCACATAGGGCTTATCAAGCACTTGAGAAGGTTTAAAGTCGCGGCGATAGATTTCAATCGCATCGTAAAGAAAACGTGGGGCAAAGTGGCCCGCAAACACATAGGGCAAACCGCGCTGCGCCGCTAATTGTGCGCTAAAGAGACTCGAACCCAATAACCAAATCGGCACATTGGTGCCTTCCCCTGGAATCGCTCGCACCGCATGGCGACCATTATAAGGGCCGAGTAAGGTTTGTAATTCACTGACTTCTTCAGGGAATTGTTCGGCGCGACTGGTATCACGGTTCAGTGCTCGGCTGGTAACTTGATCGCTGCCCGGTGCGCGTCCCAGTCCTAAATCGATGCGACCAGGATAGAGACTTTCAAGGGTACCGAACTGTTCGGCGACCACTAATGGCGCATGGTTTGGCAGCATAATGCCACCCGCGCCGACGCGAATACGCTGCGTATTGCCAGCAATATAACCAATTAATACTGAGGTCGCCGCGCTGGCGATACCGGGCATATTGTGGTGTTCGGCAAACCAAAAACGATTAAAGCCGAGGCGATCGGCTTCCTTGGCATACTGCAAACTGTTGTGCAGCGTTTCACCCACAGTCGAACCTTGGCGCATGGGCGCGAGTTCTAATAGCGAGAAGGGAATATCGGCCAATATTGATGTCTGTTGTGACATAGTGTCTCCAAGTGACTGCCGTTTTTTGCTAGCGAAAACAAGCGGCGCTAACTGTGTTAGGCGCATAGCGAAGAACAAGCGTTAACGGCTCAGTCTTGATGAATAAAAGGTATTCAGTGATATTGATATGGGGCTAAGTACCGCGCTTCTCAAGCTTGAACGGCTAACTCTTTCCCATTCGTTATTTCATTAGTCATGTCAATTTGAGTTTGCACTTGAGCAGCGCTATTAAACTGAGTGCGTCTGGGTTCATACTTGCTTTGTAACAAATCGAGACGGTGAAGTCATCCCAGCGTGAGGGACGATAATGTGGAACTGAAGATCTTATTCTCAGCAACTCAGCGCTAGGCCTGTCACTGCGGGATTGGGTGACGTTTGCTACAGCTCATTTGGTTATGAGTTGCAACACAAGGGTATAATACCAATCGTATTAAATATCTGTTCATTCAGCGGGAGTTCAACGCGCTTTAGACAAGGCGAAGGCTTGAAGACATAGTAGTGCTCTGTCGAAAGCCTTAAACGCAGTATAAAGCGCATTGCCATGCCGTTAACATCAGCCGCCCTTCGGGAGCCACACAGGCATCCCACTCCCGTGTTGCATTGACTTAAAAGGGAATAACCATTACTGCGTCAATGCGCCTTGGATTGAAATGCCTGTGAGGCTCTGAACTGATTAGATATTTAACGTGATTGGTATCACTAAGTGAAGTGATAAAAAAACTGCCGATAGCAGGGCTATCGGCAGTTGATGTTATGCAATAGATAAATCGCTATTGTCAATCGAGCATTACTGCTCGGCTTTCACATCCCTTAGCGATGCTGCAGCACTTTCATTCTCAGTATTATTATGTGAATGGTGAGTCTCAGTCAGGCGACGCATTAGCGGTAATACCGCAAGGGCGATAAAGGTACAGACCACAGCCGCGATACCCAACTTATTAAATAGACTGGTGTATACGGGTAAGGTTTGCAGTGGATCGACTAAATCTTTCGGTACACTGGCGAAGTTAGCGACCACACCGCCCAGATACTGTGAAATACCTGATGCGACGAAATAGGCTCCCATCATAAAGCCGCCCATACGCGCAGGTACGTAGCGGGCAATCATAGCAAGACCAAGACCACTCACCAGCAATTCGCCTAAAGAGTAAGAGGCATAGCCCCAGATCATGATCCATGAAGAGGTTTTACCGTTGACGGCGAATTGTCCGGCAAAGCCATAGATAAAGAAGCCAATCGCTACAACGGCAAAACCGAGGGCAAATTTCGCCGCAATAGAGAAGTCTTTATCATTACGACCCGCCCACGAATAACTCCACGCCAAGATTGGACTTAACACCATAATCCATAATGGATTCAATGCTTGAAACTGGGCCGGTGACCAAGTCCACAAATGGGTACCAAAAATTTGGAAATCCCAGTCCACGTTACGTAATGCAAAGAGTGCAAGCGAGGTCGACATTTGTTGATAGAAGATAAAGAAGAACACGGTTTGCACGGTAAGGATCAGCGCCGCAATCAGTCCCGCTCGTTCACTGGTTTCGCTGGTGCGGATCAAGTGGAAGAAGATTGCTAACACGGCAATACCTGCGGCATAAACGAAGATGCGCGCAACGGCTTCATATTCAAGAATAACAGCCGAGGCCACAACTGAAAACGCGGCCAGAACTAATACAATTGTGAGGCTTTTTTTATTTACTGGGCGTGTATCTGGCTCAGAACCATAGTTAGCGAGGCTTTTATACATTAATGCATAGTTACCTAATCCCACCAATATACCCACACAGCACACGGCAAAGGCGGCATGCCAGCCGAATTCGTTGCCATACTGGGCGTTGACATAATCTTTAATCCAAGGCGTCAGCAACATAGAGAAGGTCGAGCCAACGTTGACCGCCATATAATAGATGGTAAACGCACTGTCGATTTTAGAATCGTCACCTTCGTAAATTTTACGAACTAAGTTACCCGCATTGGGTTTGAACAGGCCGTTACCGACCACTATCACGCCGAGCGCTGAAAACATAAACCACGTATTTTCAGTGGGTACGGCCATCAGCGCATAACCCAGAGACAAAATCCCCGCGCCGAGCAGCATAGTGCGTTTAGTGCCGAGGATCTTATCCCCAACCCAACCACCAATCGCCGGTGATACATAAATGAGCGCCGCACAGGCACTCCATACTAAGTTTGCACGTGAGTCATCAAAGCCAAGGCGCTGCACCATAAAGTACACAATCAGCGCTTGCATGCCGTAATAACCAAAGCGTTCCCATAATTCGATAAGAGACACAGTCATAAATGAATGTGTTTTACTTACCGGAGCAGTCCCAATAGTCATATAGCTTGCTTCCAACATTATTTTTTTAGATTTAAGGGGGGAAGATTATAAGGTGATACTTACTGCAAACCAATGGTGTAAAGCAGCAGAATAGGTTTTGTTACAAATAATTTTAAAATTTTAAGCTGAATTTAAGTAATAGAGGCCGATAGATGTTTATGTCGCCAGATAAAGAGATACTTCTACATCTTAGCCTTTATTTTAATGCTAATATTTTACTTGTTGGCAACAAAAAATTATCTTTGATGATAATGTGGGTGAGCTTAAAAGTGGCTTGCCATTTTTAAGTTAGTTTAATGAATATTAGAAATAAAATAGCTCAAGATTATTGTGCCATTGTCATCCCTTGGGAGTTAACCAGATGAAGCATTTATCCATCAGTACTAAGTTGTTGTGGATTACTTCCGCATTGTTCCTATCGATTGTTGCAATTTTAACTATCAGTCTCTGGCAGGCATTATCTGACCAAAATGTACAGGTATCTGAACAAGTACAAAAAACACTGCAACTGGAGATCCGCGATAAGCTAGAGGCTCGAGCAGGCGAATATGGTGAAATGGTCGCGGGGTTTATTAATGAGGCTTATCGTATTCCTTTTTCTTTTGCGGGGATTGTTGAAAGCACTGCTGAAGAATTACCCTTAAAGCGTGACAGGCTTGAGCTTGCACTTGCCGCAGTACTAAAGAAAAATGCGCAAACTTCTTCTATGTATGCTCAATTTGAACCGAATGGTTATGACGGTCTCGATAGTGAGTTTTTAAACGTAGATGTTAGCCATAGCGTTGCCTCTTCTGGTGCATTAGAAGTGTATTACACCCGTAACAGTGATGGCAGTGTAAAACATCAACAAGTGGATGATTCAGCAGAAAAATATCTTACGAGTGTGAATGAGTTTGGTGTGCGTGATGCTGAATGGTATTTATGTGCGAAAGAAACGCTAAAGCCTTGTTTAATGGAACCTTATTTGTATGAAATTGTCCCTGGCAATAGCGAGTTAATGACCTCGTTGACCGTGCCAATCATTAAGCATAAGCAATTTATCGGTGTAATAGGTGTTGATGTTAATTTACCGGTATTCCAATCATTAATTGAACAATTAGCAAAGAGCCTTTACGACGGACAAGCTAAGGTCACATTATTGAGTAATCATGGCTTTATTGTTGCGTCCAGTTATGACAGTAAAAAAGCGCGTCCCCTATCGGAATCAATAGATCCTAAATTGGCGGCGCAAATAAGCTCATTACATAAAAATGCACAGTATATGGCGCAGGGCGATGAAATTATTGTCGCTTATCCGATTAAAATCCCACTCGCTAATACTGAGTGGTCACTGGTGATACAAGTCCCTAACGCTCAAGCCTATAAAAGTTCAATTGAACTTAATAATAAAATGGATGAAATGGCCACATCACTTGGTAGCCTACTATTAATCGTGGGGTTAGTCGTATCAGTGATTGCCGTCATTACTATTAGTTTGGTGCTTCGCAGCATTATTTCACCACTGAAGATGATTCAAAATAGAGTAGAGCATCTTGCTAGCGCAGAGGGAGATTTGACCCAATCGATTGAGGTCGACTCACATGCCGAACTCATCGCGCTGGGAAAAGGCTTTAATTCCTTTATCTATAAGCTAAAAGGTCTTATTGAAGAACTTAAAATTTTAGCGAGTCGCACTCAACAAGAAAGCCAATCTTCAGCCGAAATAGCCCAATTAACTCGCGATAGCGTGCAGCGTCAACATGGAGAGATTGAAAGTGTTGTGACTGCGGTAAATGAAATGAGCGCAACCGCACTCGAAGTTGCTAAAGCATCGGAACAAACTGCGGCAGAAACAGAGGCTATGTCACGCAATATTCGTATAAGTGAGCAAAGCTTAACTAAAGCAATGGATTACGTGGCGACAATGTCGAAAGAGTCATTGCAGGCTAAAGTTGCTGTCAGCAAAGTAGCCGAAAGTAGCACTAATATCAGTCGAATTCTTGAGGTGATTAGTTCGATTGCGGCACAAACAAACTTACTCGCTTTGAATGCGGCAATTGAAGCCGCCAGAGCGGGTGAGCAAGGTCGTGGTTTTGCCGTCGTTGCCGATGAAGTAAGAGCATTGGCGTCAAAAACACAAAGCTCCACGGATGATATCGGCGTGCTTATCGATGCACTCCAAAAAGAAGTACATAGTGCTTCAAGTATTATCGATAAAGGGGCTGAACGGGCGCAAATGGCCGTGACTCAGACAGAGCAAGCCTTATCTTCGTTGAATTTAATGGTAAACCAAATTGAGGAAATATCAGGCCAGATTACGCATATAGCAACCGCCGCTGAAGAGCAAAGCGCCGTAACTGAAGAGGTTAACCGCAATATTACGGGGATTTCAGAATCGGCATCTGAGCTTGCTCGTCTAGCCGATGAAGCACAGCGAAGCAGCGTGGTATTAGCCGATTTAGTGAAACAACAACATGAAGAATTAGGTAAGTTAAAAACCTAAAACGTCAGTTTGACGGTTTTATATGTATTTAAAAAACTTTTAGAATGAAGGCTATTCATCTAAGAGTTTTTTATTAGAGAATTTTTTTAATATCTTACGTAGTTAAAATCGTTTATGGGGAGAATCGTGCGCAGTGACTCAATAAAGGGTCACTACTATTTTAGACATGAAAAAGGCGTAGTGGTGATTAACCGACTACGCCTTATCAGAATTGGTGGCCCCTCACGGACTTGAACCGTGGACCTAACGATTATGAGTCGTGTGCTCTAACCAACTGAGCTAAGGGGCCGACTAAAGACAGTCGTCACTGTCTAAAGCGGGTGGAATTATACTAAGCTTGTTTGCGCTTGTCACTGGTGTTTTTGCCTCTAATTCACCTAATTGATTCAAGTGGTTATCTGTTAATCAACTTTGTTGGTTTATCAGGCGTGCACTTAGCCATTTTATGCTCTATTACAGCTTAATGATCTTGGGGTGGACAGAGGCGTGACATAAAAAAGCCCTGCAAGAGCAGGGCTTTATCGTTTTAGCTTAGTGGACTTTCGTCCGGTTATTCGTCTAAGAACGATTTTAAGATTTCTGAGCGTGAAGGGTGGCGAAGCTTACGCAGTGCTTTAGCCTCAATTTGTCGAATACGCTCGCGCGTTACGTCAAACTGTTTACCCACTTCTTCTAACGTATGATCGGTATTCATATCGATACCAAAACGCATACGCAGTACTTTCGCTTCACGAGCGGTTAGGCCCGCTAATACTTCGTGGGTAGCGTTTTTCAAGCTTTCGCTAGTCGCTGAATCCAGTGGTAATTCGAGGGTTGTATCCTCGATAAAATCACCTAAATGCGAATCTTCATCGTCACCGATTGGGGTTTCCATGGAGATAGGTTCTTTAGCGATTTTTAATACCTTACGGATCTTATCTTCCGGCATCATCATACGCTCAGCCAGTTCTTCAGGTGAAGGCTCACGGCCCATTTCCTGTAGCATTTGGCGAGAGATACGGTTCAGCTTGTTGATCGTTTCGATCATGTGTACTGGAATACGGATCGTACGTGCTTGGTCGGCGATAGAGCGAGTAATTGCCTGACGGATCCACCAAGTTGCGTAAGTCGAAAACTTATAACCACGACGGTATTCGAATTTATCCACCGCCTTCATCAAGCCAATATTACCTTCTTGGATTAAGTCCAAGAATTGCAGACCACGGTTGGTATATTTCTTCGCGATAGAAATTACCAGACGTAAGTTTGCTTCAACCATTTCTTTCTTCGCACGGCGCGCTTTGGCTTCACCGATTGACATACGACGGTTGATGTCTTTAATGGCTGAAATGGCTAAACCCGTTTCTTCTTCCACTGCGGCAAGCTTAGTGCGACAACGGTTTACGTCATCTTCAACCATTCTTAGGCCTTCGGCATAAGGTTTAGTTGAGGCTTTTTCAGTGTGGAACCAATCAAGATCAGTTTCGTTGCCGGTAAAGAATTTGACGAAGTTTTTCTTCGGCATTTTAGCTTGTTCAACGCATAGTTTTAATACTAAACGTTCTTGAACACGCACGCGATCCATCATAGTACGCATGCTTTTCACTAAACGATCGAACTGTTTAGGGACTAAACGAAACTCTTTGAAGATTTCGCCGATTTCGAATAAAGCTTTTACTGACTCAGGGTGTTCACGGCCCTTGGCGTCAATAATTTTTAGCGCACTTTCGTAAGCGGTTCTGAGTTGACCAAATTTTTCACGTGCCTCTTCAGGATCCGGCCCTTTGTTGCCTTCCTCTTCTTCTTCGGCATCATCGTCATCTTCTTCGTCATCTTCGTCATCTAATTGATCTTCAGATAATTCAGAACCGATGTGAGTTGCTGTCGGTGCAACGTCATCTTCGTCTGGGTTGACAAATCCAGAAATAATATCGGATAGACGCAGTTCGTCAGCTTCAAATTGGTCGAATTGTTCAAGGATCATCGCGATCGCTTGTGGATATTCGGCAACGGAGCTTTGAACTGTGTTGATACCTTCTTCGATACGTTTGGCGATAACAATCTCGCCTTCACGGGTTAGAAGTTCAACAGTACCCATTTCACGCATGTACATGCGGACGGGATCGGTTGTGCGGCCAAGTTCGCTTTCGACTGTTGCCAGTGCGGCGGCGGCTTCTTCAGCAGCATCTTCGTCTGTATTGTCTTCTGACATCATCATGTCATCGGCATCGGGAGCTTCTTCGAAAACTCGGATACCCATGTCATTGATCATCTGGATAATATCTTCGATCTGGTCAGAATCGACCATGTCTGCAGGTAAGTGATCGTTCACTTCTGCATAGGTTAAGTAACCTTGCTCTTTACCTTTGGCAAGCAACAGCTTAAGTTGCGACTGCGGAGTATGATCCATAGATATCATCCAAGTTGGGAAACTGTTACAACGACGGACACGGAGCGTAAGCTCAATGCCGCGCAAATCGTCAATTATAGCCGCGTGCACATATCTGTGCTAGTCACGGGGATAGTGAATGAGGACATTTTTGCCTCAGTTTAACCCTTTCATGACTGAGATCAGCTTCGAGAGCTGTATCTTCTCTTCTTTAGTATGAGTCTGTTTAAGACTCAATTCCTGATATCGTTGTTCAATATATTGATTGTTCAACCAAACCAGGGTTTGTTTAAACTTTTCGAGCAGGTTTTCATCCGCCACTTGATGGTCCCATTGGGCTAATTTATGCAGAGCTCCGCTGTGGGAGTGTTCCCTGAATTTTTCAAGTAGTTGTGCGCTGTTTAACTCTTGCTCTCGAGTCATCTCCAATAACAGTGGCAGCAATTCTATGCCTGGCATCTGCAAGTGGGCTAGTGCGGGCTGTGGGGATAAACCCAATCCCAGTTTAGGATGTTGTACGAGTAATGCGATGGCAAGTCGCAATGGTGTACCACGTCCTTTTAATCCTCTATTTGCTATTGGCTTAGCTTGTTTAACGCTAAAGCCTAGCTTCTTTTTCATATCTTCTGAGCTGTTCATTCCAAGCTTATGAGCTAAATTCTCAAGCAATAAATTTTGCAGCACAGTGTCTTGAATTTTTTCAATTAAGATAAAAGCTTGTTTCGCTAAGTTGCCTTTATCCGTACCGTATTTGGTGGCTAATGTGTCAAATAAAAACTCAGGTAGCGCAATGGCAGAACCCATTAAAACTTCAAAGGCCTCTTTACCAATTTTACGCACCATAGAATCAGGATCTTCACCCTGAGGCAGAAACATAAATCGCACTTGATCGCCCGGCTTTAATAATGGCAATGCCGTTTCTAAGGCGCGCCAAGCCGCTTCTGTACCCGCTCGGTCGCCGTCGTAACAACAAACCACTTCTTTAGCACTACGCAGTAATAGCTGAAATTGTTCAGCAGTAGTCGATGTACCTAAAGAGGCTACAGCATAATCGACGCCAAATTGCGCCAGTGCGACCACATCCATATAGCCTTCGACGATCAACACTTTGTCAGGATCGCGATGGCGTTGCTTTAGTTCATACAGACCGTAAAGCTCATTGCCCTTATGAAATATGGGCGTTTCTGGAGAATTCAAGTATTTGGGTGTGCCATCACCTAAAACTCTTCCACCAAAGCCAATCACTCGTCCGCGTCTATCGCGGATAGGAAACATAAGGCGGTCACGAAAACGGTCGTAACGTTTACCACTGTCGTTGCTAATTAACATACCGGCAGTCAGTAGTTTGTCCTGCGCATCTTGATTTTGACGATAGCGGCTTAGTAAGCCATCCCAACCGTCTGGCGCAAAACCGATACCAAAATGCTCTATTACCTCATCGGATAAGTCACGATAAGTAAGGTAATCGATAACCTTTTGTTTATCTTGGTGTTGTCTAAGTTGGTTTTGAAAGTAAAGACAAGCTTCTTCCATGAGTTGATATAAATCACGACTTAAGCCGTCGTCATGTCGCTTGCCTGTGCCTTGTTCTCTAGGAACCTCTAATCCAAGCTGGCCCGCCAGATCTTCAATGGCATCAATAAAATCGAGTCGGTCATACTCCATCACAAAATCGATGGCGTTACCGTGAGCACCGCAGCCAAAGCAATGATAGAACTGTTTATCATGGCTGACGGTAAACGAAGGTGATTTTTCGCTATGAAAAGGACAACAAGCCGAGTAGTTCTTACCCGCCTTTTTCAAGGGCACTTTACGATCGATAAGTTCTACGATGTCAGTGCGAGCGATTAGCTCATTGATAAAATCACGAGGTATTGCCATTGAGTGCTTAAAATCCCGCCTTGCGCGAATTTAAACAAACAAGCCGCGCATAGGCACGGCTTGTTCATACAGTGAAACGCTAATTATTGCAATTTAGCACGGATCATAGCGCCAATAGCGCCCATGTCTGCACGTCCTTGCACTTTAGATTTCAATGCTCCCATTACTTTGCCCATATCCGCCATAGTGGATGCGCCTATTTCTAGAATAGTTGCATCGATGAGCGCCGTGATTTCCGCCTCGCTAAGAGGGGTAGGCAGGAAAGCTTCAATAACTTGAATCTCTGCTGCTTCCACGTCGGCCAAATCGTTGCGACCCGCTGCTTCAAATTGAGCAATCGAATCACGACGTTGTTTCACCATTTTAGTTAAGACCGCTATGACCTGTTCATCAGTCAGAGATTCGCGGGTATCCACTTCAATCTGTTTGATGGCGGCCAATGCCATACGAATAGCACTCAAGCGCACCTTCTCTTTGGCGAACATGGCCTGCTTCATATGGTCTTTTAGCTGATCAATTAGGCTCATATGAGATTAATATAAACGTACGCGACGTGCGTTTTCGCGAGAAAGCTTTTTAGCTAAACGTTTAACTGCAGCTGCTTTTGCGCGCTTACGTGCAGTAGTTGGCTTCTCGTAAAACTCACGAGCACGCACGTCGGCTAAAATACCAGCTTTTTCACAAGAGCGCTTGAAACGACGTAGAGCTACGTCGAATGGTTCGTTTTCACGTACTTTAATAATTGGCATACGCCATCACCCCTTAGGTGTAGGTTGTTCTGGTTCAATTGATCGAACCAAGTCTATTTAAAATGGTGCGGAATTTTATACCGAGACACCTAGGCTTGTAAAGCCCTAAAACCGGGAACCGCCACTATAGTGGGTTCAATAATGGTTTGTGTAGCTGGAGTAATATAGCACTTACAGGTAGAATTAGCGCCCTTAATTAAACAATTGATGAGACATCATGCGGGTTCTAGGTATTGAAACATCTTGTGACGAGACAGGTATTGCCGTTTATGACGATGAGCTAGGCTTGTTATCCCACACGTTATACAGCCAAGTTAAGTTGCATGCGGACTACGGCGGTGTGGTGCCAGAACTGGCGTCACGTGACCATGTACGTAAAATTGTGCCACTTATCCGTCAAGCGCTGAAAGATGCGAATACTGAAATAGCTGAACTCGATGGAATTGCCTACACCAAAGGGCCTGGCCTTATTGGTGCGTTGCTTGTTGGCGCTTGTGTTGGACGCTCTCTCGCTTTTGCTTGGGATAAGCCTGCTATTGGTGTGCACCACATGGAAGGGCACCTACTGGCACCTATGCTCGAGGATAATGCACCCGAGTTTCCTTTTGTCGCTTTATTAGTTTCTGGCGGCCACTCTATGTTGGTTAAAGTTGATGGTATTGGCCGCTATGAAGTGCTAGGAGAGTCCGTTGATGATGCTGCTGGTGAGGCGTTTGATAAAACGGCTAAGTTAATGGGACTAGATTATCCCGGTGGTCCCCGTTTAGCTAAACTTGCCGCTAAAGGCTTACCTGCTGGTTATAAATTCCCACGTCCAATGACTGACAAGCCTGGGCTTAACTTCAGCTTTTCAGGCTTAAAAACCTTTACTGCCAATACCATTGCTGCAGAACCAGATGATGAGCAGACGCGTGCCAATATTGCTCGCGCCTTTGAAGAAGCTGTGGTTGATACGCTTGCCATTAAGTGTCGCCGCGCACTGAAACAAACGGGTTACAACCGCCTCGTTATCGCTGGCGGCGTGAGTGCGAATACGCGCTTAAGAGAAACCTTAGCCGAAATGATGAGCTCGCTGGGTGGACAAGTATTTTATCCCCGTGGTGAGTTTTGTACCGATAACGGCGCCATGATTGCCTTTGCGGGATTACAACGTTTAAAAGCGGGGCAGCATGAGGATTTAACGGTTAAAGGTCAGCCAAGATGGCCGTTAGACACCTTACCTCCAGTCGATTAGTTATCTGATATTAAACAAAAACTGCGCATTAAGCGCAGTTTTTATTTTTAAGCATTATATTTAACACTAAGGTATCTTAGGGCGTTTTTTGCGTGATAGCTTTGATTCTTCACCCTTGAGCAACCGCTGGATATTGTCCTTATGCCTAATAATGATGAGGGTCGATAACATGGCAACGGGAATGGTGAATCTGTCATCTAATAGCCAAGTATAGAGTGGTGCAAGTAAGGCGGTAAGAATAGCGGCAAGGGAGGAGTAGCGGCTAATAAGTAACAAAATGACCCAAGATGCCATTAAGCAAATAGCCAAATCATTACCAATCGGGGCCATAGCACCAAAGGCGGTTGCAACCCCTTTACCGCCTTTAAAACCAAAAAACACGGGATAGATGTGTCCAAGGCAGGCCGCGATGGCGATTAGCCCAAGAGATACGGCATCTATACCCATAAGGTAGGCTAAATAAGAAGGTAGGGCGCCTTTGAGCATATCGAAAAACAGCACTGCAGCAGCTGCACCTGCACCGCCAATCCGCAAGACGTTGGTAGCCCCAGGGTTGCCCGAACCCTGCAATCTTGGATCCGGTAAACCTCTCATTTTACAAACCAGCACGGCACTTGAGATCGAGCCTGCCAAATAGGCGGCAAGCATCATCAAAAGTGTCAGTGTTAATGGACTCACATTGGTTTCCTTACGCGTCTTAAGGTATTATCGCGCAACAATTTAAAAAAGCTAACTCAGTTATTAATTCCGCTATCGGTCTGTGTTATCAGCTACATGCTTTAGTACACAGATATTTTCTGAATGAGCAAATCCTTTTAGGACGTTATCCTACTGTGGATCGGCTCTAGTAGAAAGTAAATTAGTGTTCTATCAGAAGATTGCGGATTATACAGCGAGAATCGCTTTGAACTTATCAGACCTCAATATCATAAGTCGTTGGAGAATGTATGGATAAGGTACTTATACGTCAATTACGTATTGATACAGTGATTGGTGTTTATGAGTGGGAAAAAAAAATCCATCAGAGTCTATTACTAGATCTTGATATGGCATGGGACATCAAACATGCCGCAGCGACCGATGATTATAAATTTGCGCTTTGTTATGAGACGGTTTCTAATCGATTAACTCAACTTATCACAGAGCAACCTATTGAATTAATTGAAACTGTTGCTGAGCGAGTCGCAAATTTTTTGTTACAAGAGTTTAAGGTGACTTGGGTTAAAGTCACTGTAATGAAACCTGGGGCGGTTGCAACTGCTGCCTCTGTTGGTGTTGAAATTGAGCGTTCGCGTTAACTCAATACGTAAGCACCATCATGGTTTAAAAAAATAATGTTTATCTACAGATAAATCGGACATTTGCATGGCACGTATTTATATCAGCTTAGGCAGTAATATTGAGCCTAAACAACATCTGCAAGCGGGATTGAAAGCTCTGCGAGCGTGTTTCGGGCCACTGAGCCTCTCTTCTATGTATGAAAGCGAAGCCGTTGGTTTTAGTGGCACTAATTTTTTGAACATGGTTGCTAGTGCTGAAACTGATCTTAATATTGCTGCGGTAGTTGCGCAGTTTAAGCAAATCGAGCAGAATCACGGCCGGCTTATCGGTGCTAAGAAATTTAGCCCTAGAACCTTAGATTTAGACTTATTGCTTTATGACGATATTGTCTGTCAAATTCCGATAGTGCTACCCCGTGCTGAGATAGTCAATAATGCATTTGTGTTATGGCCATTAGCTGAGTTAGCGCCAGCGCTGCTCCATCCCTTGGCAAGAAAAAATTATGCAATTTTGTGGCAAGAGTATGATAAAGATTCACAGCGACTTTGGCCTGTGACGTTTGAGTGGCCTCAAGGGCTGACGTTTTAATTTATTGATAGGATTGTCATGGATACGTTTCAGGTTATTATTTTAGCACTTATTCAAGGGCTAACCGAGTTTTTACCTATTTCTAGTTCTGCTCATCTAATTTTACCCGCACAGCTTTTAGGCTGGAAAGATCAAGGTTTATCATTTGACGTTGCGGTAAATACCGGATCATTATTTGCTGTAGTGATTTATTTTAGGCATGAGCTGTGGACAATGTTTAATGCGTGGATTGCCAGTATATTTAAAGGCAAACAATCGGAAGATAGTAAGCTGGCTTGGTGGATTATTCTGGCAACCTTACCAGCGGTATTTTTTGGTTTTCTAGCTAAGGATTATATTGCGACCCATTTGCGAAATACCGAAGTGATCGCCGTCACTACCGTCGTGTTTGGTTTGTTATTGTGGTGGGCTGATAGAATGTCGCGCCGTGATTTAACTGTGTATCAGACTGGCTGGCGTAAAGCCTTATTAATTGGTTTTGCACAGGCACTAGCCTTGATTCCTGGAACTTCACGTTCAGGTGCGACTATGACTGCGGCGCTCATGCTAGGTTTAAGTCGAGATGCCGCTGCGCGTTTTTCTTTTTTAATGTCAGTACCTGTGAGTTTAGGCGCGGCGATTTTAGTCGGTAAAGATTTAGTTGAGAGTGAACTTCCAATTGATTATCAAGCATTAACTTTAGGCACTTTAGTATCATTTGTTGCTGCTTATGCTTGTATTCACTACTTCTTAAAGATTATTAGCCGTATGGGAATGACCCCGTTTGTGATCTACCGATTAGCACTAGGTGCGGTGTTGTGTGGATTTATTTTCTTTTAGCCACCTAATTGGGTCACCATAGTTAGATAATAAATAATAGAATCGGGTCAAGTACCCGATTTTTGTTCTTCAAGCTTCCTCATTTTCTGAAGCTTTAACTCATTCTTGGAGCTTTATATGGGTCTCGAATATCAGTGTCCAACCTGCGGAATTGCGTTAAAACAACACAAAGCATCCCAAGGTTTTTACTGTGTGAATAAACATCACTTTGATCGTAATGAGCAAGGTTATTGGGTTTTTACTAAACCACAACGCCAAAAGCCGACTGGAGACTCGCGCGAGCAAGTGAGAGCTAAGCGTTTTCTGCTCGAATCAGGTATCTTTTCGCCCTTGGTCGATAAATTGGCAGAGATAATCACTGGCTCTATCACAACGGATGCTTGTTTATTAGATTATGAATGCGCTGAGGGATTCTACCTACGTGCTTTAGCGTCTAAGTTGGCAGAGGTTGAAAATCCGTTAAACGTCCAGTACATGGGCGTAGCGGACGCAGAAAATGCCATTTTTGCTGCCGCGAAGGCACAAACCCCCGGGATCTTGTGTTTAACCTCCTCTAAAAAATTACCGTTTGCCGATAATTGTGTCGATTTTATTACGGTTATTGATCGGCCGTTAAAGGGAAAAGAGTCTGTCAGGATATTGAAAGACGATGGGACTATGTTATTGGTTATGCCTGGGCCACGACACCTATGGCAGCTAAGAGAATATATTTATTCTGACTTGGCTGAAAAACCTTTCCAAGTAAACTTACCCTCTGCATTATCGGTGAAAAGCACTCAGCCACTGAGTTTTACTTTATCTGTTACAGGCGAGCAGGCATTAACGTTATTGGATATGGCTCCCTATGCGTGGCGTGCAACCGACAAGATGAAGCATGATATTCAAGCCCATCACTTTGAGTCGTTAGAAATTGACTATGTATTAGTCTTAGCGCATAAGCATGTGAGTGAATCGCTATAGGCTAAAAACCACAGTTGATTGGAGTAATTTTAAGATAATTCATAGGCTTAGTTTGATAGTTTTTATATGCTTTAAAAGGCGAGATTACTCAAGTCTATGATTCTACGTGACGTTTTTATGTTGTTTCTATGTTGCAATGGCTAAGTGTAATGATTTTTTAACTTTAGGCCTATTTTCTCTGTGATAAATACAACCTACTTATTGCTTTTACTTCCCATATAGCCTCAATTTTTGTCAATAGTTTTCTTTTTTAAAATAATATTATTTTTTTATAAAAATAAATGGTTAAGGATGAGCGCGGCTGACTTTTATGAATACTTCAAAGTTTAAATTACAAGTTTAGATTAATAACGAAGATTCTAATTAAAAGATAAGTTAGGAACAGTTTATATAGGAACATATAAAAGTTAACGCTTATGGGATGAGTAGATTTTCCTTGAAAGATGCTTTTGGATATTGAAGCCAATTGAACGTTTTATTATTAGTGCATTTACAATCTGTAGTATTAATAGCTTGAATAACAGGCATAAAAAAAGGCTTAGATTGATGTGCTTATCGCTTTCATCTTTCTTAAGCCTTTTGTCTTAACCTACTAAATAGTAAGCTAAATTACCTATCATTACTTCTTGTAACGAGAAGCAACGTTGTCTAAACGGTCGTTTGCGCGTTTAGCTTCTGCTTGTGCGTCCATAGATGCAGCTTTAGCATCTTTAACGTCTGCAGACAGTTTGCTTTGCTCTGATTTCAGAGAGCCAACATCAGCTGACAATTGATCAACTTTGTTGCCCAGAGTTGCAACGCTTTCTTCTAGAGCAGTAGTGTTTGCGCAACCACCTAGTAGGGCAGTCATTGCTAAACCAGCAATCATCAGTACTTTTGTGTTCATTGTAAAAAATCCCTTAAAATAGGTTGGATTAGAATGTTTCGTTACTTTGTAAGCGAAACTACCTAATTATGACATAGCTATTTTAATTTGCTACGAATATTAATGTGTTTAACCACTATAGGCAGATAAATTTTTTTTAAAAGCTTTTTTTCGAA
This sequence comes from Shewanella sp. MF08487, assembly GCF_050848685.1. Classification (NCBI taxonomy): domain Bacteria; kingdom Pseudomonadati; phylum Pseudomonadota; class Gammaproteobacteria; order Alteromonadales; family Shewanellaceae; genus Shewanella; species Shewanella sp. MF08487. Next base: position 34,931 of record NZ_JBOZPB010000010.1, on the reverse strand, counting down.
GTGATATCAATATTTCTAATCGTAAAGAGAGCAATTCTTCACCATAAAGCGATGTGGCGATTACAAAGTCGTTACAAATCACTGGCTGTTTGTTGACGATTGGGTTTGCAGTTGATGTTTAAACTGACTGACCACTTCAATTCGACGTAAATTTAATGCATTTTTTATCTCTGAACCCTGATAACCAGCTGCAATGATCGCTGCAATATCAATATTGTTGGCGACGAAAAAACATTGCGTTAAATACTCACCTTGCGGGTATGTATCGTTTTCAAAGCCCGTGCGTCCACGCATATCGGCAGTACAAGCTAGGATGAGTTGCTCTAAGCGTTCAGGTTTACGCCAAAAATCTGCTTTATCGAATATTTTGACGATAGTTTCTGCTCTGAGTTCGAATGCTTGATGCACATTTTGATGTTGGTCGCTAACTAATAAAGCCAGATCGCGCATTTCGTTAGGCACTCGCAAACGACTGCAGAGTGCTTTAATCAGCGGTAAACCTTTTTGCCCGTGGCCGTGATGTTTTGGTAACTGCTCTTTGGGGCTGAGTGCTTTACCTAAATCATGGACCAATGCGGCAAATCGAACGCTTTTGTCCTCAGTGAGAAGGGCTGCTTGAGCGATAACCATCAGTGTATGCACACCTGTGTCGATTTCTGGATGCCATTTTTCAGGTTGAGGAATACCGAATAAGGCAAAAATTTCGGGAAATAGTACCTCCAGAGCACCGCATTGGTTCAGTACCTCAAAAAAGACTTCGGGGTGTGGTCCAGCTAAACTTTTCTCCACTTCTTGCCAAACACGTTCTGCTGTTAACGCGTTAAGCTCATCACTTTCGCTAATCTGACGCATGAGTGCCAGAGTTTCTGCGGCAATTTGAAATCCTAAGGCATGAAACCTCGCGGCAAAACGAGCGACACGTAATACGCGTAACGGATCCTCAACGAAAGCGGCAGATACGTGGCGTAATTTACGTTCTGTAAGATCTTTTATCCCGTTGAAGGGATCATGAAGAGTGCCATCTTCGTCTTGTGCTATGGCATTGATGGTAAGATCTCGGCGCAGCAAGTCTTGCTCTAAAGTCACATCAGGACTGGCGTGGCAACTAAAACCACCATACCCTAGGCCTACTTTGCGTTCGGTGCGGGCGAGTGCGTACTCCTGTTGATTTTTAGGGTGTAGAAAAACAGGGAAGTCTTTACCTACTTGGCGGTAACCCAGTTGTAGCATTTGTTCTGGTGTTGCACCAACGACGAGGTAATCTTTATCTTTGATTGGCAGATTGAGCAGTTTGTCACGCACTGCGCCGCCGACGAGATATATTTTCACGGGTTTGCTTCGGCTAATGTGTCATAAACATAGCTTAACATGCTCACATTGATGATTGGCAAAGTCGTCTGGAGATATTTGCATGCTGAGTATGTCACATCGATGTTACGGATATTTTGACAATAACATTGGGACGCTTTAACGTGGGGCGTTATTTTTAAATTAGGATGATTGGTGGTATGTACAAGGCTTTTTATGGACTCAGCGACAACCCTTTTTCAATTGCACCCAATCCCCATTATTTGTTTTTGAGTGATAGGCATCGAGAGGCATTAGCCCATTTAACTTACGGGTTAGGTGAAACGGGCGGTTTTGTGTTGCTAACAGGAGAAGTTGGCACGGGGAAAACAACAGTATCTCGCTGTTTGCTTGGGCAATTACCCGACAATACCGATACTGCATTTATTCTTAATCCGTCGCTAACAGAGCTCGAGTTACTTGCAACTCTCTGTGATGAACTGAAGATTACCTACGGCGATAATCCCACACTCAAGCAACTGATCGATCACTTGAGCCGATTTCTATTGGCTAATCACAGTAAAGGCCGCAACACGGTATTAATTATTGATGAGGCGCAGCATTTACGCCCCGAGGTATTAGAGCAACTGCGACTGCTTACCAATCTTGAAACCGATACTAAAAAATTACTGCAAGTTATTTTGATTGGTCAGCCAGAGTTGCAGTTGTTATTAAAGCGCCAAGAGTTACGTCAATTAGCGCAACGTATTACTGCGCGTTACCATTTATTACCGCTAAATGAAGATGAAATAGGGCTTTATGTCTTACATCGCTTGCAAGTCGCGGGGCGGTTTGAGCCGCTGTTTACTGGAAAAGCTATTAAGGTTTTGCAAAAGTACAGTGGTGGTATACCTCGACTAATTAACCTTTTATGTGAGCGGGCCTTGATGGCCGGCTATGCGCAGTCACGCTTGCCAATTGACCATCATATGGTGAGACAAGCTGCGGCAGAAGTGTTAGGTGAAGCTGAGCCTACTCAACATAAATATCTGTGGCCGGCAGCGACTGTGATTGTGCTGCTTATAGCTTTTGGCGTTTCTTATTGGCTATTGACTGATAAGCCCGCAAATGCAGCGACTAATTTAGTCTCTCAACCTATGCCAGAGCCTATCGAAATGAACCCTCAAAAACTTAATACAACCGCGGTACCCCATAGGGTGGAGTCGAGTAATCACTTAAGTGCTGAGCTGTCTCAGGCGCCAGGTGCAAACCCTAATCAACGTTTGCTCAATGATGCAATTAATCAAAGTCGCAATATCGATACCGCTTTTGCGGGGCTATTTGGTCTGTGGGGAAAAGTGCCCTATAAAGGCTTAACCGCCTGTCAATCAGCAGTTGAGCAAGGATTAGCATGCTATCAACAGCAAGGTAATTGGATGTCTCTCACCCGACTTAATTACCCTGCTGTGGTTTATTTAGTCGATGATAATCAGCAAGATTTTTATGGCACAGTGATCGCGATAGATGGTGATCAACTACTTATACAATTAGGAGAGCAACAGCTTTGGGTTGATAAGGCTTGGTTTAATCAGCATTTTAGTGGCACCTTCGAAATACTATGGCAAGCCCCTAATTTACCTATGATGGATATCAGTCAAAAATCGAGTCCTGGACAATTGCAATGGCTAGAAAATGCCTTAGCCCAGATAAACAACCGTAATGCACGCAGAGTTAACCAATTTGATGTGCAATTAGAAAATGATCTTAAAGCTTTCCAAAGTCAACATGGATTAAAAGCCGATGGTATTGCTGGGAATCAAACATTAGTGAGATTAAATTTGTATTTAAGTCAGCAAGGGCCGCGTTTAACGGATAATGGGGCAAGTCGCTAATGTCCATATTACTTGATGCCGTTATCCGTAATAAACAACAGCAACAATCGCAGCTTCCCGATGCCGTGATGACGCCAAGGGCGAATTATCCGCAGCCACGTAAAAATACGTTACCCATAGGCAAAATTTCTTTATTGGTACTCGCACTTGCCGCCGGAGTTGGTGCGGCTTGGGGATTAAACGTGTGGAACCAAGCTCGACAGACTCCAACGGAATCGACTGCAAGTCGCTTAGTGATGAATCCATTGTCATCAACACCACTGACAGCGAGGAAAAATGAGCCTCAGCAGGCTGTGGAAACTGACGATCAATTACAAGCGCAATCTAGTGCCGCTTCAGGTGTTCGCTTTGCTGGGAAAGTGGCACTTCCTCGGGCACAGACGTTACCTGAGCTAACCGCCATACCGCAATTTCAGCCAGGGGTAGTAGTATCAAATGCGCCTCAGGTTGATGCCGCCAATGTAAATACTCAGGCTGTTAGTGCAAGTGATGCCAGTTACACAGACTACATGTCGACGTCAGCTCAAGTAGATGCTGAAAATAGTGAAACGATGGCTGTAGACACTCAAACCTCACCCGTTAATGCATCGCAAACCATGGTGTTAGGTGCCAACGCTAATGGAGCAGGTTTAGCGAGTCTTGAGGCTCTACGCCAGCAAGTGAGCGCAGCAGCGGAAGATGTTGGCTTAGAAACTAATAAAAGTCGTGATGAAGATAACTTAGTGGCGACGTTTCAAAGTGCATTAAAAGAAGTGGAATATACTAATGCTGCAACAACTCCTGTTACAGAAGCGAAATTAGATCCTATTCCTAAAACTGCTGTGGATGATATTCCTAAATATGGTCAATTACCTGCAGGATTACAGCTGCAAGTCCCTGAATTTAATATTGTTGCCCATGTTTACTCTACTGATTCAAGTCAACGATGGTTAAATGTCGATGGTGCTGAATTACAAGAAGGGGATTTGATCGCGGGAAAATTAAAGATTATCGCCATTCGTCCACGGGATATTGTGTTAGATATCCAAGGTACCCAGTTTAAGGTGCCTGCGATTTAGCCAAATGATAATAATGTCTATATGAATCATGCTCATCAGTAATCGTAATGCGATAACTTGCAGCATCAAATCGTAGAAATAAGAAAGACGCCTTAGGCTAATGCCGTTCACTTTAGAGTGAACGGCATTTTTCTTTGCTTTAACCGGATACTTATTTTTGCTCATTTTAAGCATTCTTGGATAAGCCCTTTCCCATTTACCATCCAACTTAAATTGCCGTGCATTGCGTTCTATATCCAATACATCTCTCGGGACATTCCCCGGCGTTTGTGATGGCAGTTGTGTCAGTTTGAAGATGATATAACTCGCCGCATCCCTAAAACTCAGTTGATTGGGATGGACCGATGGCAAGCTTTTGGCCATCAGTAACATCTTGTATCGGATAAGATTGTAGGCCAGCAACACGCCCCACAGCTCTTGAGTCACCCGCTCCGGCAGTTGACTACGGAGCGTAAAACGACTCCCAACAGATGTTGCTTCATCTCTCTGTAGCCCAGTTCGATTTCCCATCGATGGGCATACAAGTCGACAATGTCTTCGCCGGGGTAACGCATCGGGTCAGTCAACGAAGTCAACATTGCGACTGGCTTACCTTTCATTGTCTTAGTGAGTAAATGGACTTCAAGAGTATCAGGGAGCTGCGGCCATTTCTTTTTGGCTTGAGGCGTGGTGGTGAGTTTCACCCACTGGTCATGTTTTCCCTGCGTTCGCACCACCTCATATTGAGTACTTTTTTCAGCGGCAACAACCAGTGACTATCAGGTTGTGCTTGCTGCCGAGCGAGTAAAATCCTCGGTCAAATAAGGTTAGACTGTGATTGGGAATGCTAGGAATGACCCCAGACGCCAAGTTCATTTCATTTTCGGCACCGAATCAAAGACACTGTTGACCAACAAATGGCTGCTTAACTCCATCAAGCAAACCATGCGAATTTGCGGATAAGCCGCTTCGCCTGAAGCGTTTGCGGTGTGCGCAAAGGCAGCTTGATTTTGGACACTATCGGGTGTCCGCCACACCAATGAGGGTGTTCAGCTCTGGCGTGCCAGGTATTGGCGCTGCGGCTAAACACCTCTCGAATAACCTCACTGCCCAATTGTTTACGCGCCTGAGTCACGGCGTTGCGTGCAACATAATCAATATCTTGCGGCAAAACAATGTCGAGTTTGTTGATGAGTGACCGAACAGACTCTCCTCGAAACAAGGCCATTCCGATAACCGCCCAAATCATCGCGTCCATCGGCAATTTACGCCGTCTTAATGTCGCAACGCCTTGTGAGTCCAAATAGGATTGAATTAACTCAGGTTCTAACACATCAGCTAAGCAGGTAAATTCAGTTAGGCGGGTAATATGAGTGCGCGCGAGAGCTTCTGAGAATTGCATAAAAAATCCGATGACAAGAGGTCATCGGATTTTGATCTTTTCAGCGAGATCGTCAAGCGATCTGTCTTAACTGATCGGCATTAGCCTTAGGCGCCTTTTTTTATTCTTATACCAAGACTAACTTAATCAAATAGCCTATAGGCTAAAAACAGTGTGATTGCGTAACCGACACAATAGCAAAGGAAAAGTGCTGGAACATATTTTAAGTAACTCACAAAAGTCAGTTCCTTCACTTTACTCATGGCCACAATACCTGATGCAGAACCAATGATCAGTAGTGAACCGCCGACGCCGACACTATAAGTCAAACCAAGCCATTCAGGTGTGCTCAATACTGGGTTGGCTTTTAATAGTGCTGCTGTGAGTGGCACGTTATCGATTAAGGCTGAGCCAATACCAGTGAAGAAGTTAGAAATGTTTGGATTAAACATTGTGTAAGCTTCGGTCAACATATCTAAGGTGCCGATTTCTTTAAGCATACCAACGAGCAGTAAAATACCTAAGAAGAACAACAGGGTGTCGTATTCTACTTGGCGAATGTACTCAAGAATTTTGATTTCTTCTTTATCGCTACGCGTGGTATGGCCAATCAGGAACATGATTGACAGACCGGTTAAGAAGGTCAGCACTGGCGGGATACCAAACAATATGTTCAGTAACATTGTCATTAAAATCGTACAGAAGAACACGAGGGCAATCATGACATCAACGGTTTGATAGGTGTGTTTGATTGGCGTGGTGCTGACTACACCTTCAACTTTAAGAGAGAACAGGGTTGCGAGTAAAATCACGCTTATCGCCGATGGGATAAACAGCATCAGCAGTTCAGACATGTGCACATGACCACCGAGGAAAATCATCAGCGTGGTAACGTCGCCCGTAATCAAAGCCACACCGCCTGAGTTCACCGCAAAGATGATCAATACCGCCATTCTACGGCGCATTTGCTTATCAAGTTTAAAGGTAGTTAGTAAACCTAAAGAGACTAAAGTCGCAGTGACGTTATCACAAAATGCCGAAAGCACCAGTGCAAATAAGGCCACTTGGATCATCAGCATACGTACCGACACTTTCTGCGGGAATAGTTTTTGGACCATAATTTGGATCATGCCCTTCGCGTTCAAGTACGCGACGAAGGTCATGGTCGACATCAGAAAGAGCCAAAGTGTGGCAATCTCGAGCAAATTTTCATTGAGCTGATGGGCAACTATTTTCTCATTAGCGGGATCTCCAGCAGCCATAAACAGCGCTACCCAAGAGATACAGCCAAAGAATAAGGTGGTTTTTGCTTTATTAAGATGGGTAACTTCTTCGAAAACAATACTGAGTAATGCAAGCACGGCAAGTATGATGAGAAAAGTATTTAACATAACTGCAATTCCAACTGCTGTTTTAATGTCGTAGGACGACTTGAGTCAACCTAAAGATTGAGCTTATCAAGGCTGAATTAAGCTAGCCGTGTTAGCGCGTGCGGATCAGAACATAATGGGGTACATAACGCAACCGTTAGCTATAACCCAATTTATGTTTACTTTGTGATATTGATCTCATGCTGATTGGTGTTTCTATGGTTTTATATCTCGAAATTTTGCGCTTTCTTAGTCTTTTAATCTAAATCTATAAGTTTAATTGCAGTGTTAAAAGTGAGTTCTACGATTAAAGTCTAAGCAATCAGTTTGCAGATCCTTCAATTAATTTTTGTTCAGATAGAGATTCTTGAATAGTCACGTCGATGTAGGTTTGTTTTTAGGCTACACACTTTGACCTTTGACCTTAGCGACTATTTATTTAAGTGAGCTCTATTGTCGTAAAAATCCAAGCGAGCATGTCGATATGCAAATGATGTATTTTTCAGCATAAAAAAGGGACGAACTGCCTTAATGCCGTTCATTTAAGAGTGAACGGCATTTTCTTTGCTTTAACCGGATACTTATTTTTGCTCATTTTAAGCACTCTTGGATAAGCCCTTTACCATTTACCATCCAACTTAAATTGCCGTGTATTGCGTTCTATATCCAATACATCTCTCGGGACATTCCCCGGCGTTTGTGATGGCAGTTGTGTCAGCTTGAAGATGATATGACTCGCCGCATCCCGAAAACTCAGTTGATTGGGGGGGGACTGATGGCAAGCTTTTGGCCATCAGTAACATCTTATATCGGATGAGATTGTATGCCAGTAGCACGTCCCATAACTCTTGAGTCACCCGCTCCGGTAGTTGACTACGGAGCGTAAAACGACTCCCAACAGATGTTGTTTCATCTCTCTGTAGCCCAGTTCGATTTCCCATCGATGGGCATATAAGTCGACGATGTCTTCGTTGGGGTAACGCATCGGGTCAGTCAACGAGATTAAAATGGAGATTAACTTACCTTCCACTGTCTTAGTGAGTAAACGGACTTCAAGAGTATCAGGGAGCTGCGGCCATTTCTTTCTGGCTTGAGGCGTGGTGGTGAGTTTCACCCACTGGTCATGTTTTCCCTGCGTTCGCACCACCTCATATTGAGTGCCTTTTTTCAGCGGCAACAACCAGTGACTATCAGGTTGTGCTTGCTGCCAAGCGTGCAGAAGGCCGAGCGAGTAAAACCCTCGGTCAAATAGGGTTAGACTGTGATTGGGAATGCTAGTAATGAGCCCCGACGCTAAGTTCATTTCATTTTCGGCACCGAATCAAAGACACTGTTGACCAACAAATGGCTGCTTAACTCCATCAAGCAAACCATACGAATTTGCGGATAAGCCGCTTCGCCTGAAGCATTTGCGGTGCGCGCAAAGGCAGCTTGATTTTGGACACTATCGGGTGTCCGCCACACTACACCGTCGACGCCATACAAGTTGAGACCACACCAATGAGGGTGTTCAGCTCTGGCGTGCCAGATATTGGCGCTGCGGCTAAACACCTCTCGAATAACCTCACTGTCCAATTGTTTACGCGCCTGAGTCACGGCGCTGTGTACAACATAATCAATCTCTTGCGGCAAAACAATGTCGAGTTTGTTGATGATTGACCGAACAGACTCCCCTCGGAACAAGGCCATTCCGATAACCGCCCAAATCATCGCATCTATGGGTAATTTACGCCGTCTTAATGTCGCAACGCCCTGAGAGTCTAAACAGGATTGAATTAACTCAGGTTCTAACACATCAGCTAAGCAGGTAAATTCAGTTAGGCGGGTAATATGAGTGCGCGCGAGAGCTTCTGAGAGTTGCATAAAAAATCCGATGACAAGAGGTCATCGGATTTTGATCTTTTCAGCGAGATCGTCAAGCGATCTGTCTTAACTGTTCGGGATTACGCACTGGCATCCCTTTATGATTTTAGATATGTAGACTTAGCTTGCCGCTTTCATGCTAGCCAATACGCGATCTGCCGCTTCTAAGGTTAAGCGCATCTCTTCTTCGCCATGGGCCATTGAAAGGAAGCCAGCTTCATAGGCACTTGGCGCTAAGTAAACACCTTCATCTAGCATACCGTGGTAGAAAATACGGAACTGCTCGATATTGCATTGGGTCACTTGGTCAAAACGGGTGATTTCCGGTTGTTCTGTGAAGAAGAAACCGAACATGCCGCCAACATAGTTGATCGCCATTGGAATACCGTGCTTGTCAGCTGCCGCTTTAAAACCTTCTGCAATACGTTTAGTTTTCGCGCTCAACTCTTCGTATAGACCTTCTTCACACAGAGCTTCCATTTGTGCCAGACCCGCTGACATCGCAATGGGGTTACCCGATAACGTACCCGCTTGGTAAACCGGACCCGTAGGTGCGATAAACTGCATTACATCTTTACGGCCACCGAAGGCACCCACTGGCATACCGCCACCAATCACTTTACCAAGCGTGGTCAAGTCTGGTGTGACACCGTAGTAACCTTGAGCGCCGCTTTGTGATACGCGAAAACCTGTCATCACTTCGTCGATGATCATTAAGGCGCCGAACTCATCACAAATATCACGCAGACCTTGCAGGAAACCTGGGATAGGTGGAATACAGTTCATGTTGCCAGCAACGGGCTCGATGATGATGCAAGAAATGTCAGTTGGATACTGCTCGAACAAGGTTCTGACTGAATCTAAGTCGTTATACACAGCGGTTAAGGTGTGCTTGGCGAAATCTTCAGGAATACCGGGTGAACTAGGTTGGCCTAAGGTTAACGCGCCAGAACCGGCTTTCACTAACAGGCAATCCGCATGGCCGTGGTAACAGCCTTCGAATTTTAAGATCTTGTCACGATTGGTAAAACCGCGTGCTAAACGGATAGCACTCATGGTTGCTTCTGTGCCTGAACTCACCATGCGCACTTGCTCGATAGACGGCACCATAGAGATGACTTTCTCGGCCATTTGCACTTCAAGTTCTGTAGGTGCGCCAAAAGACAAACCATTTTCAACGGCAGCTAATACCGCAGCACGGATTTTAGGGTGGTTATGACCGAGGATCATCGGTCCCCAAGAACCAACATAGTCGATATAAGCTTTGCCATCGGCATCGTAAATATAAGCGCCATTGGCTTTTTCAATAAACAGGGGCGAACCGCCTACACCATTAAATGCACGAACCGGAGAGTTAACGCCGCCGGGGATGGTTTTTTTAGCTTGTTCAAATAGGGCTTCAGAACGGGTCATTCTATATCCTTAAAGTCAATCGCCAGATTTTAAATCGGCGTTTTGTAAGTACCAATTAACTGGACATTTGTATTGTTCAAATTGTGAATCAACACCCAATGTCAGTGCAAGCTGTGTCATGCGAATTAAAAATCCGTTATTTGCCAGTCTAAAGGTGGCTAAATTAGGATGACTATCTAACTCATTGACCTGTGTTCTATAGCCTTTATAGCGGATGTTAGGCCACAGTATTGGCAATGTTTTGTATCAATATTTAGGTTTAAGCGCTCTTATACCATGATATTTATTCGCATTCCCTTTCATTGGGACTGGCTCTTCTTGAATTTGTGCAGGGTAGAGTATATCAGGCTGATCTAAATTTCCGTCAAGTCGTTCCGTTATTGTGATCTTATACTCAGCATTTGCAATGATCATCGATCACATAATCAAGCATTAGCAACGCTTAAAGGAGGTCAGTGTCAATTGCCATCTTGCCATTGGTAGCTTAACGGTATTTTTGTACTGGGTACTTTTTTGTGATGTATTGAAAAATGGCTTGTTTTAGGTGTGAACGTCTAATGGGAAGGCGGGGTGCTGATGTACAAATCCAGCTTATGAGTTATGAGTATAGCGAGTGATAAGTTTGAGATGAATTAACCATTTGTATGATTAATTCATCTCGGTCAATCTAATTTTTAACCTCTGTTAAGGTTAAACACGTTCAGTGACGATTTCCCGCGAAAATACTTTTTCACAGTATCTGCACTTTAGGAATACATCTTCTTTTTTGGCAATAATAGTAAAACTACTGTCGACAGGCTCGTTATGAGTAATGCAGTTACTATTAGGGCACTTGAAAATCGAATTGATTTTCTCTGGGAGTGACAAGGTGAGTTTTTTAACGACTTCATAATTTTCTATTTGGTTTACCGTTGCATTCGGCGCATATAAAGCCAATTGGTTAGCCTGATCGGTATTGATAAACACGTTTTCAATTTTAATCAGATCTTTGGCACCTAAAGCTGAAGATGGAAGGTTAAGCCCTATCGTTACACGTTGGTTAGTTTTATGCATTTTAAATAGTTTCAGCACCTTTATTCCCACGTTTGCGGGAATATGGTCGATAACAGAACCATTTTTTATTGCTTCAACTAGTTGGGTTTCCTTAGGCATAGCGATTATCTCCTGCTTATAGTTGTTCGTTGAGTACAAGTGCCAGTAGCGCTTCACGCGCGTAAACCCCGTTTTCAGCTTGCTGAAAGTAGTAAGCGTGTTTGGTTTTATCTACGTCGACGGTAATTTCATCTATACGCGGTAATGGGTGCAATACCTTTAGATTATCTGGCGCGTCAGCTAGCATTGAAGCGGTTAGGACGTAAGCGGCTTTAATGTGCACGTACTCTGATTCGTCCAAACGCTCTTTCTGAACGCGAGTCATGTACAGTATGTCTAGCTTAGGGATGACCTCTTCCATAGTGGCATGCAGACTATAATTGATACCTGCTTGGTTTAACTCTTCGCAAATGTAATCAGGCATAGCCAAAATTTCGGGTGCGATGAAGAAGAAATTAATGTTGTTAAACTTCGATAATGCTTGGGCCAGAGAATGCACAGTACGGCCATACTTTAGATCGCCGACGAATGCGATGTTCAAGTTATCTAGACGTCCTTGGGTTTCAAAGATTGAAAATAGGTCTAATAGGGTTTGTGTTGGGTGTTGATTTGCTCCATCGCCACCGTTAACTACGGGGACGCCGTGGGAGAATTCAGAGGCTAAACGTGCTGACCCCTCCTGCGGGTGACGTATAACAAAAGCATCGACGTAAGAAGATATAACTTGGACTGAGTCAGCCAGCGTTTCTCCTTTGTTAGCTAACGAGGTGTTACTGCCATTATCAAAACCAATCACAGTACCACCAAGGCGCTGTATTGCGGTTTCGAAAGAGAGGCGGGTACGTGTTGATGGTTCAAAAAAACAGCATGCCACGACTTTATTTTTTAATAATTGTGGATTGGGTTCTGCTTTTAGTTTTCCAGCAGTTTCAACGATCAGTTCAAGTTCACTTCGGGTTAATTCCGGAATGGATATGATGTGTTTTTGAAACAACGAATTGGCCATGGCTTCTCTTCCCTATATATAGATAACTGATATTAATGGTTTTAAATTTTTTAGGTCGCACTGACATCCAAGTTACCTTGTGAATGTATCTTACAAATTAAGCTTTAAAACGGTTTTATCTGACGTAAAAAGTAGACAAAAAAAAGCCCCCTTAAATAAGGAGGCTTTTTTTGAAATCGAAAAACAGAAGAATAATACCAATGCAGCTTCTCGACGATAATGAATCAAGTTGTACTTAGCTGCCCAGTTCATTGTTAAACCCTGTTCCGAAAAATTCCGAAGGATTATACGCCCATTTTTTGCGTTCGCAAGTGTTTGCATTATCTCGTCATTTTGAAGGTCAAATATTTGAAAAAGAGAGACCTTCCTGAGCGATTTACATCAATAGCTTGAGTCATTCAGCGCACCTTTCATTATTAGTAAGATTAATGATGACGGTTTCTGTTGATAGGCATTTATGCATACCGTTATCGACTAGATGCTATCGGCTAAGTGCTACGACGCGCTATCGAATAGGCAAGGTTTGGCACTTTTTTATCTTGCTGAGATGTTTTCATCATCTTCGTCGTAGAATTTTAGGCTTGTTAAATCAATGGCAACATCTGCTGTAGAGTCATGCTTCAGTGTGATATTCGGTTTTGCGGTCTTAGCGTGTTTAGCTCACAAGGTAAGTGATTTTTGTTTAATATTATCAGCTGTTTATTTTGATTTCACGGTTAAGGTCTTACTGGTTTATCCAAGCTATCTAAGCACACTAACGGCAAATGCTTCGAGAGATTTAGCAAAAAAATCCCTTTGCTAATAGTATGACGTGACTCTCATCACACTTCATTTTGTTACTTGCAAGCGTTAGCAGTCAGCCTAAGAGTGAGGTTGATCACGTTAAATGACCTTGAACCCAGTCAGTGTTAATTAATTGTTTTTATATTGTTATTTTTTGGTTATTTTTATGTTTATTTTTGTGCCTGTATCATTAAGTCTAATCTTGCCTATTTAGTTTTCTAATTTATTGACTCGCCTTAATTTTGTTAACCTTTGGGTGTTCGCTATTAACTCCAATTAAATAATTAAATCACAATAGGACAGCTATATGGACATAAGTGATGTTTGGCGTAAAGGTGATTGGGCGGCCTTCTTTGGCCTGTTTACCAATAATTTAACCAATTTACTGACGATGATGGGCTTGTTACTTTTTGTCGTCGGTTTACCAAAAGAATTTGTTATGGGGCAGGTCGTCCCGGCGTTTGGCTTAGCCGTGATGTGTGCCAGTATTTTTTATGCTTGGTTTGCCTATAAATTGAAAAAGGAAACCGGCCGCGATGATGTGACGGCTTTACCATCTGGTCCCAGTGCCCCCTCTATTTTTACCGTTACCTTCCTCGTGATTATGCCTGTTTATCACTCGACGCAAGATGCGGCGTTTGCAATTCAAATCGCATTAGTTTGGTGTTTTGTTGAGGCGATGATCCTATTAGTCGGCTCATTCTTCGGCGATACCATCCGTCGGATCGTACCTCGCACAGTGTTGCTGTCTTGTTTGGCGGGCTTAGGTCTTACACTGCTGGCGCTCAACCCGATGTTGCAAGCATTCTCAACGCCTGTTGTATCGTTTGTGGTGCTAGGTCTTATCTTTATCAACTGGTTTGGTAAAAAACCGCTGTTTCCAAAAATTCCCACTGGCTTGTTACTGATTATTGTTGGTACCGCGCTGGCTTGGTTATTTGGTTTGCAGTCACCCGATGCGATTATTTCCTCACTATCAGATGCGGGGTTCAACCCTCCACAATTTCATATCGACAGCTTTATCCAAGGTGTGCCACACGCCTTACCTTATTTGGCATCCGCTGTGCCACTAGGTTTGGCCAATTATGTATTTGACCTTGAGAATATTGAAAGTGCCGATGCCGCGGGTGACTCTTATCCGACACGTAAAATCATGATGGTTAACGGCTGTGCATCAATGCTCGGTGCGTTTATGGGGAACCCTTTCCCTGTGACTGTGTATGTGGGTCATGCCGCTTATAAAGAGATGGGGGCGAGTATAGGTTACACCCTGTTTAATGGTGTGATTATGTTCTTCGTGTGTCTGTTTGGTTTAGGTGCACTGTTACTGAGCCTTATCCCTGGTGCTGCTATTGCACCAATATTAGTCTACATCGGTATTGTGACGGCTAACCAAGTCGTACGTGAAACGCCTAAATTGGAAGTACCTGCAATCTTCGTTTGTTTATTCCCATGGATTGGTTACTGGGCACTATCTTTATTCAAAAACACTTTGGCAACAGCCGGTACGAATGCCCAAGAGGTGGGGATAGAAGCGTTAGCGGCAAAAGGAATTTATTACCAAGGCATGGTGGGCTTAGGCAATGGTGCACCGCTTGCGAGTTTGCTGTGGGGCTGTATGGTGGTTTTTGCTATTAATAATACCCCCCTTCGCGCCGTGGTTGCTGCCTTAGTTGCTGCAGGTTTAGCACTGGTAGGGTTCATCCATGCCAATGGCGTTGGCTTTGCTCAACCTGAATCTATGATGTTTGTTTACTCCTATTTGATGATGGCGACTCTGTTTGGTGTGAAACATTTTTACAACCTTAAAGAGAGTGCAAGCGAGCCTGTTAGCCCACCACTGCCTATTACCCCAGCAACCAAAGCCACTGAAGCCGCTTGAGGAGTGAATATGAATGCTAATGCCCCTATGTCGTTGCATAAGTTGGTCATCAATAATCGAGTAGACGATGTTATGACTTATTTAGCGGAGCAGGTCGAAGTCGATAGCCGAGATCAAAATGGCTGTACTGCGTTGATGATTGCTGTGCAGCAAAATAATCTGACGCTAGCCAAGGTGCTCATAGAGCATGGTGCTGATGTTAATGCTCGTGATGTAAACCAACTGACGCCTTACCTGTGCGCTGGCGCTAACGGATTTCACGCACTTTTATCACTGACTTTAACCAATGGCGCCGACGTCACCAGTGTTAACCGTTTTGGGGGGACGCCATTGTTGCCCTCAAGCGAAAAAGGCTTTTTACGTACTGTACTGGTCAGTTTAGATGCTGGCATCCCAGTCAATCACGCGAATAAATTAGGGTGGTCGGCATTATTAGAAGCGGTGATCTTAGGTGATGGTGGGTATTTATATGCCGACGTTATTGAGGGGTTACTCGACGCTGGTGCTGACATTCACCTTCAAGATCGCGATGGATTAAGCGCGCTCGATCATGCCAACGCTTTGGGTCAACAAAGTATTGTCGCCTTGATGACGCAAGGTGAGCAAGTTAAGCAAGGCTATAGTGCTGCATTACGCTTAGTTAAACAGCATATTCGTCAGTTTGACTATCAAGCGGCGTTGGCAGTGTTAACCACCAATAGGGATGACTTTACCAATCCAGTAGATTACTTCTATTACTGTGGTTATGTGCTAACTGAGTTAGCGCGTTTTGATGAGGCAATAACCGCTTACCATGAAGGTTTGGCACTGAGTGACAATAAAGCGCAGTTTTATCTTTATATCGCCAATAGTTATCGGCTTGCCAAACAAACGCAGCAGGCACTCGTTGAATTTGATTACGGCATTGCAATTCAGCCTGAGTCACCGTTTGTGCGCTACCACAAGTCTAATTATTTACGAGAGCTTGGCATGCATGAGGATGCAGTCGATGCAATGGTCCTATTATTGGCGCAGCAGCCGCATCGTTATGATTACTCATTTCATCAGGCCAATAGCCTGCGTTCATTAGGACGACACGATGAGGCGATTGCCGCTATAGAAAATGCGATTAAGCATGATGCTCGCAATGGGCTTTATTATCAGCATAAAGCTAAGTCATTAGAAATAATGGGCCTGCTTGAACAAGCAATAGCCGTCATTAATCAAGCCATTGAAGTCTGCGATGACGTTGATGAATTGGTTGATATTAAAAATAGTTTGCTAAATAAATAAAATTTAACTGAGTATCCTTGTTAAACATTTTAATTAATTGGTGGGTTTAAGTCAGTAGTTACTTGAAGGTTGATGATTTTTATTTTCTCTTATTTAAATGGAATACATATTTACACATAGGTGTAGTGGTTATTTTATTAACTATTACATGAGTAATTACACATTTTTTGTTGAAATATAGTAGAGGCTAATATGGTCGTAAAATTAACTTTAAAAAAGAATACCTATTTCGATTCGGTTTCATTAATGGCATTAACGACCAAAGTTAATGAAATTAATGATGTTGAGCAGGCCTTTGTTGCAATGGCAACCGAGATGAATAAAGGAGTGTTAGCTAACATAGGTTTATTATTACCTGAAGTGCAAACTGCCAACAGTGGCGATCTGTTTATTGTGGTAAAAGCCGTTAGTGAGGAAGTGTGTGATGCTGTACTTGCCAAAGTAGAAGTGCTCTTAAAAGGCGATGACAAAGCGGCAACAGGGTTAGGCGCAAGTAAGAAAAAATATGTCACCTTAAAGAGTGCCTTAAACGACGCACCCGATGCCAATCTGGCGGTGATCTCTGTGCCTGGTGAGTTTGCTAAGCGTGAAGCGCTAACCGCGCTGACTAACGGTTTACACGTATTGATGTTTAGCGACAACGTTTCGGTGGCCGACGAGGTGGAGCTTAAAACCTTTGCTCACGAAAAAGGCTTGCTAATGATGGGGCCAGATTGCGGCACCGCCATTATTAATCATGTTGGTCTGTGTTTCGCCAACAAAGTCCGTCCAGGTAATATTGGTATTGTCGGCGCATCAGGCACGGGCAGCCAAGAAGTTGCTGCACGTATTCATGACTTTGGCGGTGGTATATCGCAACTATTAGGTACTGGTGGACGTGACTTAAGCGCAGAAGTCGGTGGTATCATGATGCTAGATGGACTGCGTGCATTAGAGGCCGATCCTGCCACTGAGGTGATCTTAATCGTCTCTAAACCTGCGGCGAAAAGCGTTGAAGCTAAGGTACTCGCACTGGTTCAGAGCTTTAGCAAGCCTGTGGTAGTTTGTCTGTTAGGTGGTGAAGAAGCACCGGTTATTGCAGCAGGGGCTCACTTTGCTAAAACTACTAAAGAAGCCGCGTTACAAGCGGTTGTTTTAGCGGGTGTTGATGAAAGTAGTATTAATAAGCGCGCTTTGAACTTAGCGTTAATTGAAGAGATTAAAGTCAAGTTATCACCTGAACAAAAGTACATTCGTGGCTTGTTCTGCGGTGGCACCTTATGTGAAGAAACCATGATGCTGGTGCGTGATACGCATAGTCAGGTGTATAGCAATATCGCCAAAAAACCAGAGCAGCGTTTAGCGGACATTAATGTTAGCCAGCAGCACACCTTTATCGATTTTGGTGACGATGATTTTACTAATGGGCGCCCACATCCGATGATCGACCCTTCATCGCGTATTGAACGTCTGCTTAAAGAAGCTGACGACCCTGAAGTTGGGGTGATCATTCTCGATTTTGTTATCGGTTATGGCTCACATGAAGATCCTGTTGGCGTGACTTTGCCAGCTATTATCAACGCGAAGCAAAAAGCGGCGGCGCGGGGTCAGCACTTAGAGATTCTAGGTTACGTACTGGGTACTGATCTGGACACGCCAAAGTTGAGCGAGCAATTAGATAAACTGGCTTCGGCAGGGGTGACCATTTCCAGTAGCAGTCAAAATACCGGGCTATTGGCAAGCGGCTTTGTGAGCAAGGGAGAATAATCATGAGCAAGATGACAGCACTATTTTCAAACTTAAATGTAATTAATGTGGGCCTTGAGTTCTTTAAAGACGATATCAGCAAGCAGCAAGCGCCGGTGACCCATGTGAACTGGCAACCCATTGCTGGCGGTAATACCAAGGTGATTGCGGCGCTTGATAAACTGGCGCAGCCAGAAATAGCGCAAAAAATTGAGGCGGCCAACGAAGAAGCGGTTAATCGCATTATTAAATCACACCCAGTGTTGGTGGGTTACGAAAGAGCGATTGATGTCGTTCCTGGCATGACTAAGACCACCATTTTACATGCTGGCCCACCAATATGCTGGGATGATATGAATGGCCCAATGCGCGGCGCGGTGACTGGCGCGCTGATTTTCGAAGGCTTGGCGGCTAATCTTGATGAGGCATTTAAATTAGCAGCATCGGGTGAAATCACTTTTTCGCCATGTCATGAGCACGATTGCGTCGGCTCTATGGCGGGGGTCACGTCGGCTTCTATGTATATGCACGTGGTCAAAAACATGACCTATGGTAACGTCGCGTATACCAACCTTAGTGAGCAGATGGCGAAAATTTTACGTATGGGCGCCAACGATGAAAGCGTGGTTGAGCGCTTAATCTGGATGCGCGACGTATTAGGCCCAATGCTAAAAGCTGCTATGGATAAAGCTGAGCCTATCGATTTACGCTTAATGCTAGCTCAAGCCCTGCATATGGGAGATGAATGTCATAACCGTAATAACGCAGGTACCGCTTTATTATCACAGGCATTAACACCTTTGATTTTAGAAACTGATTTCACCATCAAAGAAAAGCGTGAGGTTTTTGATTTTATTGCATCAAGCGATTACTTTTCTGGTCCAACTTGGATGGCAATGTGTAAGTGTGCCCTCGATGCTGGTCATGGGGTCGAGCACAGTACAGTAGTGACCACAATGGCGCGTAACGGCGTTGAATTTGGTATTCGTGTCAGCGGTATGAAAGGTTTTACTTGGTTTACAGGTCCTGCTCAAAAGGTTATCGGCCCACTATTTGCTGGCTTTAAGCCTGAAGATTCGGGCTTAGACATAGGTGACAGTGCTATTACCGAAACCTATGGAATTGGTGGATTTGCGATGGCGACGGCGCCAGCAATCGTTGCACTGGTTGGCGGCACGGTAAATGAGGCGATTGATTACTCTATCCAGATGGATGAAATTACAACTGCCAAAAATCCGAATGTCACTATTCCGTTATTAAATTTTAAAGGTATCTCATCGGGTATTGATATTCGTAAAGTCATTGAAACAGGTATTTTACCTATTATTAATACCGCTATTGCTCATAAAGAACCCGGTGTTGGTATGATAGGTTGTGGTATTACGAATCCACCTGTGGAATGCTTTGAAAAAGCCATTATTGCCTTTGCTAATAAATTTTAATCAATACGGTTAACTCTTGTGCACATAGAAGTCGGCTCTATTTAAATCTGTTATTTATGATAAGAAATGAGTCGGCTTTTATTGTTAGTTTTATCCGTTTTATTTATTACCTTTATTGCAACTGTGTGTTTATTTTTTCTGCCACATGATTGTGGATATAAATATATATTGAGGTTCCCCATGAAAATAGTATTAGCCCTTGGAGGCAATGCGTTATTAGAGCGTGGTCAACCGCTCACTGCGACCAATCTTCGTAATAATATTAAAAAGGCTGCGGCATCAATTGCGGCTATCGCTAGAGAGCATGATGTGGTAATTGTTCATGGTAATGGTCCGCAAGTGGGATTATTGATGGAGCAAAATTACGAGTACCAAAAAATTAATAGTGCGGTCACCGCCTACCCATTGGATGTATTGGGCGCCGAAACTTGCGGCATGATTGGTTATATGTTGCAGCAGGAATTATTTAACAGTGACAATAAGTTAAGTATTACTACTATTTTGACCCAGACCTGCGTAGATATCGACGATCCTGCGTTTAACGACCCCACTAAATTTGTGGGTCCCGTTTATAGCGAAGAAGAGATAGATAAGATTAATATTGCTAATCCTTCGGCAATTTTTAAGAAAGATGGCGACTATTACCGCCGGGTTGTGTCTTCACCTATGCCACAAGATATTGTCGAATCTAAGCAGATCAGTAACCTACTTGAAAATGGTAATACAGTGATTGCCTGTGGTGGTGGCGGTATTCCGGTATTTAAGGCTAACAATGGTAATCTCGTTGGTGTTGAATGTGTGATCGATAAAGACTTAACGGCGGAGTTACTTGCCGAGCGAATTAAGGCGGATTTGTTTATTATTCTAACCGACGGCGCGGTTTACCTTAATTACGGTAAAGAAAATCAGCAGGCGATTAAAAATATTACGCCTGAAGAGTTAGACAAATACCATTTCCCAGCGGGTTCTATGGGGCCTAAAATTGATGCCGTGTGTAAATTTGTTTCTAAGGGGCTGGGCGATGCTGCTATTGGTGCTTTAGATGAGTTATCTGCGGTTATTGCTGGACACTCTGGTACGCGTATCACACTGGGTGAAACGGTCGAGTATTATTGATTTTATCAACGACCTCGCCAGTAACTTGCACGCTTTGTTATCTTAACCTGAACTCGGGATAGTGGCTGTGGTAACTGATTAATCTTATTACCTTATTCACAAAATTAACCCTGTATAGACGCAGAGCTTATACCTAGCTCAGGATATCTTAGTGCTGGTTTATGTTTTATAAGCCTCAAATAGAGGCTTTTTTATTTTGGCCTACAACCTGCCACTTCAGTTCATCCCATTGTATTCGGATAGTTGTCACCCATTAGGGCCTTACGGTTTAGAGCTGACCAAAATAGACACTATTAAGCACGATAGAGCATCACTCTACATCAGCCCCTGTTTTGTGCTTTCAGCTTATTGGTGCATCCCCGAAGAAGATTAATCCCAAGTAGATGCCACATAGGGTGTCGTGGCCAGAAGAGTGACCATAGGCAATCACAGTATCAAGGGCTACATCAAGCGCACAGGGGTTAAAGGGCTGATTTAAAAAGGTATACAGCTCAATAATCTCTTGGTTATAACGATGGTGTGTGGCGTGCAATAACATGGCTTGACTAACATCTGTAGTTTGCGCCGCACTAGCTTGCACCGCTTGTGCTAGCAGATAAAAATAAGGGTGCTGACTAAAGTCTAGCCAGGAGAGCAAGCCGACCAGTAGGTCGTCCATTGAGGGGGTTAGCCCAGCACCAAAGCCGATAATAGATTTAAGCTCAATTGCACGGTCTTGCTGGGCTATAGCAGCGATAAATCTTTGTAGATGCGGCGTAATATATTTAATCATCATCTCTGGTTGATACACCAGATGAGTCGCGATATTGAGCCGCGGTTGCTGACACAGTAATGGATAAATCCCCAGCGACTTTTGATTGCACTGTAAAAAAGAAGCGATATGCAGCTGAAGGTTTGATTGTTGGCTGAGCGCGATGGGCAAAGCCGCAGGCAAGCTGGGGTTAAAACGTGCTATCTGCTCACTCACAATGGTTGCGCCTGTGCCTAAGTTGATATGCAGGATCAGATTATCGATATGGGCGCAGGCCGCTGATGCCGGTGACAAGTTAGAGTCTGTGTTATTAATCACGCACAGCTCAACCTTTGCACCGACAATGAGCGACTTAAGGCTTACCCCTTGCGGTAATAAAATTGCGCTTGGGTTCATCTTTTTTGGTTGGGTGAGTAGCGAGATCAAACCAAAGGGACTTTGTAGATTGCAGGCGGCGTTAAATACCGAATGCACGGTTGTGCTTATTGAGCCGTGGTGCATGAGTTGATCATAAATCGGTTGAGCTAGGGTTATCTTTGTCATCATCAGGCTTAATAGGTTTTATGGTGCTTTAAGTTAAAGGTATTGATGATCTCATCGGCTATTTTTGTCACGATCATGTCATGAGTATTATTAACATATAAGGCTAAATAAAAGTCGTTGGGTGGGGCATAGGTTTGTAGCTCGTTGATAATGCTATGTTCTGCCGTTTTACAGGTTTCCGGTAACAAGGTGATCCCAAAACCGATAGATGAAGCGGTAATAATGGCCGACAAGTTACTGCTGCAATAGTTAATTTTGCTGCAGTAACCTAATTGATCCATAGAGTTAAGTATATGCTCCCGATACAGAGCTCCAGTGGGGAACAGCACTAATGGGACCATCTTGTTATTAAAGGTGGGATGCGCCGCGCTGTCGAGCCATAAGAGAGGCTCTCTGCGATAGGCGTAAGCATTACCGAGTATGGGCTGCTTAACCAAAATAAGGTCATACTGGCCAGCTTGATAGGCCTGATACAGGCTGTTGCTTAGGCCTGAGGTAAATTCAATTAAGATATTGTAGTTATATTGAAACTGCACAATGGCTTTAGTGACATCGACCGACAGATCGTCAGGCACACCTATCTTGATAATGCTTTGCTCTGACTTCTCATGAAAGTTATCGACCATAGAGGTATTCAAGTCGATAATTTTATGGGCATAACGTAATACAAATTCCCCTTGCTCCGTTAATGTTACCTTTTGCGGTGTACGTATTAATAGCGTGCTGCCGAGCATAGATTCAAGGCGGTTAATTTGTTGGCTAATGGCCGATTGAGAGTTATGTATTCTTTCTGCTGCGCGGGTAAAACTGCCGGTTTCACACACGGCGATATAGGTTAAAAATAACTGCGGTGGAATAAATTTCATGATGGGTCACCTACGTTTAGCTTGTTATTATATTTTTCGTAAAATGAGTTGCGCCATTGTGAATGGGGTGGGCTTTGCTGTTTCACGCCAGACAATTTCTAGTTTTAGCCCTGTGGCTGCCTAGTGTCGTGATTTAGTTTTTAATCTTAGTGATGACGGCTTTGATATTATTTTCCTCTTCTTCATGGGGGATGCGTTTAAACATAATCCTAGCATTCAGTCTTTCTTCAATAGGGCAGACATTCAACCGACAAATAGTAAGACCTTTAACTTAGTAAGGGAAATAGTATTTGCGCCAACTTAATATCAACTGTGTGGGTCCATGTTATTGGTGATGTTCAATTAGCGCTTACTCAGCATTAGGTGTTACTGATTGTTTATGCTGGTGGGAAGAATAAGTGGCTATAGATTATATTTGTCCTGAATTGATTTCTTTTTGGAGTGCTGCCCAGCTGATCACGCCAACGATGTTATCGAGCGTATCTTGGTAGATAAATACCTCACCACTACGTTTGGGTGACAAGATGATATAAGCCTCATTGAGTGTTGTTGTATCACTCAGGCCTTCTATAGGATGGCGTGTTAGCGCGGGGCTATGATTATCGGGTGGCATCTCAAGACTGACCATTTCTAATATTGCCTCAGTATTACGCACTAGTACGCTTCGACCTTCAGCCCGCTTAAGTACTTCGAGCAATAACTCATCGTTGTCATTAACGATAACAAAGCGTCTATCCATCAAGGTTCTGACACCTTTTTTCTGCAGCGCTAAATTAACCGGCGCGACTTTATAATTAAGTCCCATGATCTCTAACTGTTCAAAGAAAATAGATTTTGTTTTAAACCCTTGATAAGCAATTAAAAAAGCCGGAATAGTGACAAACATTGAAGGTAAAATGATACTGGCGTCATTGGTCATTTCTAACAAGGCGACTAAGGCTGCCAGTGGCGCAGCAAGACATACTCCCATCATGGCGGTCATACCTATAACCGTATAAAGCCCAACGTAGGGCGCAATAGATGGGAACAATAGGGCGCTGACTAAGGCAAGGATAGCACCGAGTAAAGCACCTATACCGTAGAGAGGACCAATCAAGCCACCGGGAATACCTAAACCAATTGCCGCAATAGTGGCAATCATTTTGGCAAACAACAGCGCAATTAAAAGTAATAAGCTCGGGTGTTGACTAATCGCCTCACTAATGGCGAAATCGCCAGTTCCAAGGGCTTGTGGCAACACTAAACCAATCAATGTCGTTATGCTACCGGCCAATAATAACCGATAAATTAATGGCCAGTTTTGCCCCGTGGCGGTAACTTTTAATAGTGAGTAATTAAATAGGGCGGCGGCAAAACCTAATACTACGCCGCCAATAGCAAGTATGGGGTAGTGATCTAAGGGGATATGGAACACTTGAATACGGTCCAATTCGTGTACATCACCAAATACCAGTTGGCTTGATACAGCGCCACAAATTGCCGAGAGCATAATCGGAAAAAAGTAGTGGATTTTATACTCGCGAACAATCACTTCGAGTACAAAAATGACCGCAGCGAGTGGGGCATTAAAAGTAGCGGCTATGCCTGCAGCAATGCCGCTGACGCACATAATACGCACGCTATTGTCTGGAAGATTAAATTTTTCAGCGAGAAAACTGGCACTGACCGCACCTAGATGGATAGCTGGACCTTCACGACCGACCGAGAAATTAGTGCCAAGGGCAAAGAGTGCTTGAAAAAATTGTCCTGCGGCGGATTGAAGCGGAATTTTACCATAGTGCAATTTAACTCTATGTAAAACATAGGCTATTCCCATCCGCTTGTAGCGTTTAGAGCCTAGTTTTGCCACAATCCAAATTAATACAGCCCCTAAAAGCGGTAACAGAGCTCGCCAGTCAGCGACGTTCCCCGTAAAATCAAGCGTCTGTATTTGGGTGTAATGATTAGCCCAAACCAGTAAAAGTCGAAACAGTAAAATGACACAAGATGCGAAAATGGCAAATAGCAGCGCGAGTACGCACAGTTGTGCACTGATACGGGCTTGGGATAAATGATCACGTAGCTCATTAGCGAAATACTTTTTAGCTACTATGATGGCACGTTGAATCGCGACTTTGTTTATCGGTAATTGCACTGCGTTGGCCTGAGTTGTATTGTATCGAACTCGTTCTTGAGTTGATTGTATTTTATATAAGGGGTTGTTACCTAATGCCAAATTATTCTCATTGGCTAAATCGGTTACAAGTGATGGATCGCAAGTATCGTCCATCTTCAATATATTTATCGTGCTTAGTGTTAGTGGCTCTTCTTTTGGGGGCTTGGATTAGTTTTCTGCTGTTAAGCAGTGATAATCCGATTGTTAAACACAGTAGTAAAGCCCAAGGTTTGAACGTTGAATTAGCAGCTCAAACGCAATTACTCGCGACCCGAAATCTAGAACTTTCCGTCGAGCGTGAAGCGAATGCACAGATGCAAGATATGTTTGGTCAGCAACTGAAAAAGCAAAAGGAATTAGAGCACGAGCTAGCGTTCTACCGTAGTATTATGACGCCAGACGATAATGCAGAAGGTGTCGCAATTCACGGACTTGAGATAACGCCGGGCGCTTTGACCGATGAATATAAGCTCAAACTGGTGTTAACTCAGTTGCAAAAGCGTAAACAGTCGATTCAAGGTCGAGCCGAATTGACGTTAATCGGTGTGCAAAATGGTAAATCGGTTAATTTGAGTGTGAATAAACTCACAGACTCTAAGCTTGAATTTGATTTTCGTTATTTTCAGGTCATAGATACCAAGGTGACTGTTCCCGCAGGCTTTAATTTACAGCAAGTGAAAGTTAAAGTGTTGGTGCCTTCGAGCCGCTGGACTAAGAATTCACAGACTGAACAAGTCTATAGTGCCCCTGAGTTATTACAGGGTGAAAAAGAACCACGGGTAATACTTGAACAAAATAGTCAGGTAAAGGATAATTTGCCCCAGAAAACTGATGTAAGAGGTAGTAATGACTGATCAAGCTGATGCAGCAATGCCAATCCAATTTACCGATGCGGCCGCCGCTAAGGTAAAAGGTTTGCTGGAAGAAGAGCAAAATCCTGAACTTAAGCTACGAGTCTATGTGACAGGTGGTGGTTGTTCTGGATTTCAGTACGGCTTTACCTTTGATGAAAAGGTCAATGAAGGCGATTTTACGATAGAAAAACAAGGCGTTCTTTTAGTTGTTGATCCTATGAGCCTACAATATTTAGTGGGTGGAGAAGTCGATTATACTTCTGGCCTTGAAGGTTCTCGCTTCTTCGTGAAAAACCCTAATGCATCTTCGACCTGTGGTTGTGGTGCCAGCTTTTCTGTTTAACGCATTACTAATACAGTGCCTAAAAGCACAGTGTTAGATCAAAAAAGCCGTCGTAATGACGGCTTTTTGTTGGGCGTAATTTAGTCCCCTATCACGGCTTAACTCATGATATTCAAGTTAAGCTTAGGCTTAAACCACGCCTTCACCTTTTTATCAAAGGCGACCCAAACTTGCAGTAATGACAAAATAATCAAAGCGATAAAAATGACATAGTCAGGTAGTTTGCTCTGCCACTCACCTAAATACACTGTGGTTGGGCCGACAATTAAGTTGTCAGGATCGTACATAATCACTGGCAGCATACTAATCAATCCAAGCTGTACTAAGGTGTAACCCCTCAGCATGATAAGCGCAGCCTTTTGCCGACCGATAATGGCAATCACCATAAAGAGTGTCAGTAGACAAAATAACACGCCTTGCTTGGCAACTAAGCCACTGATTGACGCAGCGGTATACACTATCAACAGCGCAATGAGTCGTTTCGGTAAACGTTGACTCATCATTGTGCTTGCTTGAGGTGTTATTAGCGTGGGTTCTTGCTCGCTCATAGATATTCTCGCTTAGCGCTGCAGATTAATGGCTTTGCTTAGGCGCTAATTTTTGATCGAGTTCGTAAGGTGGGATCACTACGCCTAAATCATCTAATACTGGGAATACGGCAACAAATAAGTCATCATCTTCCATGCCTGGTACCCATCTATCGTGAAATTCATCATAGGGTATGGCCAAAGTTTGGCAATCGCTCCATTCGTCCACAGCCCAAGATTCCGCCGCTTCTTCAGTTGGCCACATTGGAATACAATCTTCTTCTTCTGTGGTCAGCATGACGCAACCGTCTTGGTCCTGTAACGTCCAAATAATTTGGTGTTCTTTAACTTGTTCTACAAGGTAATCGTAACGGGCTTCAGGTGTCATTGCTGCTGTCTCAGCGAGGGTTTTAACAGTCTTGCTCATGAAAAATATCTCTTTTGCTTGAATAGGGTGAGCTTGATGTGTTTTTTAGTTGCACAGCAAAATTCACCAGTTGTGCAAATGGTAACATTAGCGAGGGATTAGAAAAAGAACAACAGCACTAAGTGTGTCGTTGTGTTGAAATTGACCCTTTATTTTACTGAGTAGAAATCGCACTAAATCAAGCCTATTGATAGGGAACAATCTGTAGGCTCCTATGCATATAAATAAACCACAACCTCAATTTAACTCACTTATTTTTTACTTCGCCTGAAGAGAAGCAATAACTAACGTTTATTTCGTCTCAATTTATTATATCAATTTTTATAAAACGCCTAAAATCTGTCACTTCAAGTTCACCACTGCAAATCCAGTTCAAGCATATGATTTTTAATGAATAGATAATGAATAGATATAAAAGAGGCAAATAAACGAGCCCTTAAGCATTGCTGCATTTGCTGGAGCCAAGTACAAGTTTGTGATTGCATTTTGTTAATCAAATTAATCATCAGTGTTAATTATTTTGGTTGTGTGAAAAATAACAGTATTGGTAAAGGTGAGTGGTTAAAAATGATACTGCCAGGTTGCCTAGTTACTCCCTAGTTCTCTAAAACTATAAACATAATAACTGCCATCAGTGCAGAACTAATAAAGGTAAAGTGATGAAAATAAAAATATTAACTTTAGCAATACAAGCGACGATGCTTAGTGTTGTGCCCTCGATGGTGTTTGCTGCAGATCCGATAGAAGTGAGTACCGCGCAAAAGGACATGAATACCGATAGAAACTTTCCCGTCGCAGATGCCGATGAAGCTAGTATTGAGAAAGTGGCAGTGACAGGATCACGTATTAAGCGTGATAGTTTTTCGTTGAGCACGCCAATGGTAGGTCTTGATGCTAAAGATATTGCTGATAGTGGTATTGGCTCGCTAGCAGATATTCTTGTTGATCAAGTGCCTGCACTTTCAGAAGGCGTTAGTAGTACCAACAGTCAATCTAGCGTCCAGAATACGGGGCTTTCGACGATTGATTTACGTAGTCTTGGCACCGATAGAACCTTAACTTTAATCGATGGACGTCGTGTTGTATCAAACAGCTATAGTGGTAACTATGTCAGTTTAAGCACGATACCTACGGCAATGGTTGAAAAGGTTGAGATTATCACCGGTGGCGCATCAGCGGTGTATGGCTCTGATGCTATTGCAGGTGTTGTTAATATTATCACTCAAAGCGATAAAACTGGCTTTGAAATTAATGCTAGAGGCGGAGAAACGACCAATGGCGGCGGTCAAGAGCGTACCGTTGATGTAGGTTATGGCGCTGACTTTGCCAGCGATAAAGGCTATATCTACGCAAGTGCTACTTACGACAAGCAGTATGGATTGTTTGCTAGTGATAGAAGCCGTTCTAAATACGAATCTAGTTTTGAATATGATACTAAAACGATGTGTAATGCGATGAACACGGTAGATGGTGATCAATGCATGCGAGATATAACACCAGATGAGTGGCGTGAACGCAGTAACGACATCAATGGTGGTCGTTTTGAAACTAATGCCTGGTGGTATGACGGAGCAAATTTAAAGCCAGATTTTAAAGAGGAACGTGATGGTTATAACACTTATGAAACGGAATTATTAAAAGTTCCTGAAGACAGTTTGTCTGCTGCAATAAAAATGAACTACGATATTTCTGATGATGTAAGAGCCAATGTTCAAGTTCAATTTAGTCGTAATACTGCATTTCGTCGCACCGATGCAGAAGGCCAAGATTATAATGATGCAGAGCTTTATATCGATCCTATCACTGGGCTGCCAGGTATGATTGATGCGGGAACGATATCGCCTAATAATCCCTATGTACCATCTGAAATTGCCGCAATGGCAGGTAAAAGTGTTACGTGGGATCGCCGCTTCCAAGAAGTAGGTCCTGTTGAAAGTAATAACGAACGTACAACATTACGATCTTGGGCTGGATTGCAAGGAAGTTTATTTGATACTTGGACTTGGGATGCCTCTGTTGGATACGGTAAATTTGAACAGCGCCAACGTCGTAGCAACGAGGTAAGTATTCGTCGTTTAAGGAATGCGCTTGATGCTGAATACGCTGATGATGGTGTCACTATTCAATGTGCGAGTGAAGATGCTAGAGCTGAAGGCTGCGTGCCGGTCAATATTTTTGGTGAAGGTTCTATCAGCAAAGAAGGCGCTGATTATATTCGTGCTAATCCCTACATCAATACAGATATCACTCAACTTAACGCTTTAGGATTTATTTCTGGCGAGTTATTCGAATTACCAGCAGGGGGCGTTCAGTCTGCATTTGGAGTTGAATATCGCCGTGATACGCAAGAAGTGCAAACAGATAAAGTAATGCGTGCTGATGCCATTACCTTTAACGATGTACCACCATTTGAAGGTGAGGTAACGGTATGGGAAGCGTTTGGTGAGGCGAGTTTGCCGCTATTAAGAAATGCTGGTTTTGCTCATAAACTTGATCTCGATGTCTCGTTGCGTATTGCGGATTATAGCCAGAAAAACATTGATTTAATGTCTAGCTATCGTACTGGTTTATTGTGGGAGCCTATCGAAAATTACGCGCTACGTGCCAACTATTCACGTGCGCAACGTGCACCTAATATTACTGAGTTAATTTCGCCACCTCGTGGAGATTATGACAGTGTTCTTGATATTTGTGATGGTGTTACAGCGACTTCTACCAATGCGGGTCACGATAGTTGTCGTCTTGATGCTGGCATTGCTGCTGCAATTGCGACTGACGGTATTTTTGAAGATGCAGGTGGTTCTAAATATTCTCCCAATGCTGGTAATGAAGAGCTTACCGAAGAAACTGCTGATACCTATACATTAGGCTTCACTATGGCTCCTGATTTTCTTGAGGGCTTTAACTTAGCGGTGGATTATTATGATATTAAAGTCGCCGATGCTATTGGTTCGCTAAGCAATGAAGATATTCTTGCTGAGTGTTATAACTCAAGTAATGCTTATGGTGCAGACAACCAATACTGTGGTGTGATTAGTCGTGATACCGAAGGTCAGTTAACGCAAATCATTCAGCAAGAGCTCAATTTGAATGATATAAGCACTCGTGGTGTGGATATTGCCCTTGCTTATCAGTGGGAGCTTGCTGAATACGGTGATCTTAGCTTTAAGACTAACTGGACCCATGTGCTTGAATATAGCTCAAGCTACATGGGCGCTGATGGGCTTGTAGAAGATGATTACGTTGGTGAACTTGCTAGTGGTATTTTTGAAGATAGGGGCACTGCTTCATTAACCTGGAGCAATGATGACTGGCGGATTCGCTGGAGCACCAAATACAAGAGCGATATGGTTGATAGCCATGATAGAGTCAATGAGTGGCAGGATCTGAACGCTGCAAATCAGGCAAAAATTGATGCGGGTGATGCAACCGCTATTCTGAATCCTGAGACACCGGCATTCTTATACTACGGCTCATATGTGACTCATGATTTATCAGTGTCTTATACTATGGATATTAATAATAGTGCGCAATTACGCTTATACGGTGGGGTGCGTAATATTTTCGACAATCAAGGTCCTTGGGTCGCCAATACGGGGGATCTTGTTGAGTCAGGAACGGGTAATTATAGTAGCGCTTATGGTGGCGGTGTTGGACGTTACGGTTACTTAGGTGCAGAGATCAAGTTCTAACCATTATTGTAGCTTTTATTTTTATATAAACCGCATGCTTTTAGCATGCGGTTTTTTATTTTATAGAGAGTATTAATGTGTTGCTAACATGTGAGCTTTTAAAAAATGGCTTTGTTCCCATAACATATGATTTAACGATTCTTTAGCACTGTAACTATGACTTTCAAAAGGCAGGATAACGAGTCTTGCAGTACCGCCTAAGCCCTTAATTGCGTCAAACATCCGTTCTGCTTGCATTGGAAAAGTGCCCGAGTTTTGATCCATCTCTCCGTGAATTAATAACAAGGGCGACTTGATTTGATTGGCATAATTAAAGGGTGACATTTGTTGGTATATATCATTGGCTTGCCAATAATTACGTTCTTCATTTTGAAAGCCAAATGGCGTTAGACTACGATTATAAGCGCCACTTCTGGCTATTCCCGCGTAGAATAAATCCGTATGCGCAAGTAAATTTGCCACCATAAATGCACCATAAGAATGGCCACCAATAGCAATTCGCTTGGGGTCGGCAATCCCTAAATTGACTAATACATCTACTGCGGCTTGTGCATTGGCCGTCAATTGCTGTTTAAAGTTATCATTAGGTGCTTTATCATTCTGGCCAATAATAGGCATAGAAACTTTATCGAATACGGCAAAGCCTTCAGCCACGAAAGGCACAGGACCTTTGGGGCTGATTTTTAAAAATTGATTGGGGCTGAAACTGACTTGCCCTGCGATTTCAGCATCATTAAATTCCCTTGGGTAGGCCCACATCAACACTGGTAGTGGGCCTTGCTCTTTGCGATAGCCAGCAGGTAAGTACAATGTCCCTGAGAGTGGTACACCATCGGCTCTTTGGTAGGTAATGAGTTGTTTTTGGAGCCCTTTGTAGGCTTGTAACCCTTCCGGTTGCTGATATAGCACTGTCTCAGATGCATCGTTAACATTGATTAACACTAGGCTAGGTGCCTGATTTGGGCTTTCGCGGTTGATGATCATCCTTAGTGGATTCACATCGAGTATATAACGTACCGATTCCAATTTATCATTGGCCGACTGCCATAGTAAAGTTGAGGTGCCGTTGACTAATAATGTGTGTTTTAAAAAAGGCCTATTCCCTGTATTTGAAGCACCTTGCCCATAATGCATTAGTTCTGGCGAGTTAGCATGTTGGCTGATGTGAATAAGTTTACCTTTATTAGGAATATTTACTTTAAAAAACTGTCCTAAATCTTGATATTTATCGCGAATGTTTCGCTCGCTAAATGTGTGTAACGAGGTTTTCTCTTGGTTGAGATCTACATGACCCATCCTCAGTCGTTGCAATTTAGTATTGCGCTCTGTGACCAATGCTAGATCATGTTCAGCCCACTCAATATCGACAATTCGCCACTGTGTATTACTGATTAGCTTTGCTTTATCAGTAAATGGCGCCGAAAGAGTCCAGAGGCTGTCGCGCTTTGCAGCTGTTTGACGTGAATCGCTTAAATCTAATGCTTGGGTAAAAGCTAATGTTGCCGCTTGACCTTGTACCCACTGGATCATCCTAGGGCCACTTAAAACAGAATCACTACCTGTGGGACGTTGCTCACCGCTTAGGCTTTGATGAATGGTTGTAATGTGCGCATCATTTAAGCGATAAACTGCGGTTAACTTAGGGAAGTCATGGAACTTAACTTTGTAGGAAAATGGAGGGGTGAGATGAGTTGCGAGGATATATTTTTCATCTGGTGAAATAGAAAAGTCGAGAAAAATTTTTGCTTTAGCGATTGTCGAGATAGTGCCATCAAGTTTAACTAGGGCGAGTTGACTTATCGTTAAGTCGGTAAATCTTTGTTCATCTGCAGAGTTTTTAAGCAAATCTTGATAGGTTCGTTGCTGAGTCTTACTTGAGAGAGTTTCCTTTACCATAGGTGAATACGAAGCTGGTGACTGTCTCCATTCGCCGTTCTGTTTATTGGCAAAACGTGCCACTACGCCACGTTCTCCAAGCCATTGATAATTTAAGTTGATACTGCCATTTAGGCGTTGGTTCGTGAGTTGTTTATTTAGGTCTTTTTCAATGTCATAAGCATAAAGATAGCCACCGCTCTGGTTCAGACTGATAAAGCTTAGGTAACGGTTATTGGGTGAAAAGGTTACTTCAGTAATGTCATTAGCGTTAGGCAAGTCAATGGTGCGTTGTTCATTGTTCTTAATATTGATGAGCTTGAGCTGATTATAACGTGTGGACAATCTACTGGGTATAAGTTGCTGTGGCGATATTCTTAGCCCCGCGAGTTTTTGCTCTGCAGTTGCAAAAGTGGAAATAGCAGGGGCTGAAATTGGGGTAAGTATAGCCATCCATTCATGATTATTTGAAAGTCGCGTCACGACAGTTGTGTTGTTTTCAACCGTTTGTTGTAGGGCTTGTGCGGGTGTTTTATATTCCTGCGCGAAGCTGTGGTAGCTAAAAGTGATTGATAGAATTATCCAGATATTATTGAATATTAAGCGCTGCATGTTTCATTCCTTGCAGGGTTTCTCTGTTGAGGTTAACCCTCAAAGGAGTACCGTTTTAAGCTGTAGAGCTTTTTACATTTATAGTGAGCTCCTTTGTAAGTAATATGGCCGCCCTCTGCAATCTTTCATAGCTCGATTCTATATTGTTTAAATCTCTATTTTATAAATATTATGGCGTAATATTATGAATTTTAAATAATTAATAAAAAAGGTCAGTTGCTATTCGATCTGGTTATTCGGTAGTATTAAAGATTTACTTAGTACTCATAACCATAATAAGGCTAAGAATTGCGGTGTTAGGAAAATGATGAAGGACCAGCGTAAGTTAAGCTATCGTTTAGGTCTATGTAGAGTAGATCCCTCAGATAACTCAGTCGTATTTCAATCCAAGACAGATATGAATGAGTCTGCTATCGATCAGACGAAGCTATCTCTTCAACCTAAATTTATTGAAGTGCTTAATGTTCTTGCACGAAACTATCCTGAGGTCGTTACTCGGGATGAATTAATTGCTCAGGTATGGGACGGGAATAGCTATGTGGGAGCTAAGGCTTTAACGAATGCCATTTGGCATTTGAGACAGCAATTATCGCTCTTAGCTGAAGTGGGTGCTGTGATTGAAACCGTGCGTAAAACAGGCTATCGCTTACTCATTGAGCCAGAGTTCGATGTCGAGGCTATTTCAGATGAGCAAGACTTACTCCAATTGACCTCGGGTAAATTACTTCATATGACGCAACGTATGCGCGTTATTATGATTTCGATGGCCCTATTGATTTTTTTGGGCATACTTTTTACTGGGATACATCTTTACCAAGATAAACAGAAAATGCTGGGAACTCAGGTTACCGCCTTAACACGCGATCCGGGTTCTGAGCGTTATCCTGTCGTTTCTCATGATGGACGTTGGCTTGTTTATGGTGCTTATAGACCAGGCTTTGTTCCAAGTCTATATCTTAAGGACTTAACCAATGACGATTTTCCTGTACGGCAGTTAACCTCGTCATCTTCAACGGAATTGCGTGCCGCTTGGAGTATCGATGATACGCGTTTGTATTTTACCTCTCGCACAGTAATGACTGCAGAGTGCCGTATCATGCAGTTAACGCTTTCAACAAATGAAATCATATCTTTAGCTCCTTGTAGTAGTGATATGTCCGCCATCGATGTTTCACCAGATGGTAAGTCATTAGCTTATATATCTTCACATGAAAAAAATAAAATGGGAGGTATTTATGTTCAGTCCCTTGAACTTGATAATGCCCAACTGATTCGCCAATCATGCGAGATAAATTGTAGTTATGAAGACAGAGATTTGGCCTATAGTCCTGATGGATATTGGATTGCTATCGTTCGCCGTTATAGCAATATTTCAGAGGATATTTTTATTCGAGAGCTTTCTTCTGGTAATGAACAACGGCTCACCCATGGCATTGAAGATGTACGAGGTTTAGGTTGGACCAATGATAGCCAGCGTTTAGTGTTTGCCACAGAAGAGTCTGGAAGTCGTAATGGCTTTATTATTGATATAAAATCTAAAAATATTAGCTCTTTAGATGTTGAGGGCATGAGTTATCCAAGGCTTATTGGCGACAGCGGGAGGGTGTAACAGATTCTGTGTAACTGCAATTTAGTTAATATGCTTCACAATTCTGTCTTCGAACTCAATAATAAATCGGCTCATCGCAGTACGCCAGTTTCGAATGGGCATGGTCCATTTTTTAC